>CAINDZ010000105.1 GCA_903847545.1 uncultured bacterium
ACCTGCACTCGTTCCCGGTGCGGCCGCTGCCCTTCGAGACGTGTGGCGGCCCGCGACCGCCGTACTGCCTCGGCTGGACCGACGCCCACGCCCCGCGCGCGTGGCTCGACTGGTGGGACGCCCGCGCGGCTGCCTTTGGGGACGGACTGGTCGCGCACAACCACCCGTTTGCCGGCGCGTTCGTGCCCGGCGGCCTGCCGGCGGGGGCGACGGCGGCGGTGCGCTCGCTGATGGTCGAGGTGCGCCGCGACCTGCTGCCGGCCTGGCCGGAGCGCGGCGAGCTGCCGGCGGCCCACGAACGCGCGACCGACGTGCGCGACTTTCTCGCTTTTGCCTGCGACGACTTGCGCCGGCGCAACTCGCCGGACGCCAACGAAAGGACGAGCCGATGAGCATCCCCGAATACCTGCGCGAAGACCTCCGGACCATCTGGCTGCGCTACAACGGCCTGGTGCCCGACCAGCAGCTGCGCGAGTTCATCGCCGTCGTCACCGGCGAGCCCCAGCCCGACCGCGGCCCGGTCACGGTGCAGGACGGGGCGGGCCTCGACTTCATCTACGGCGCCGACCCCAACAGCGGCACCCAGCTGGTCTTCATCGAGCTCGAGTCCGCGCTCCACTGGGCGCCGGTGATGGTGGCCGCCGAGATCGCCGGCACCTGGGGCCGCTTCGAGGAGCTGGACCCCGGCGCCACCAGCTCCTCGCTGCGCGAATCCCTGGCCGAGCGCTCCCGCTACCCGGACTTCGAGTCGTTCCGCGACCGCCAGCCCAACTGGGACTCCGACGAGGACGAGGACGCCGACGCCGCCCGCGACGAGGCCGAGCAGACCGAAGCGGGCCTGCGCGAGGCCTACGCCGACCTGCGCTGTCCCGACCAGCGCGGACCCCTCGACGACGACGAGGTCAACCGCTCCGACTTCTACACGTGGGAATCCGACGGCCTGGTCGAGTTCTTCGACCCCAACCTCGAGATGTGCAACACCATGCCCGAGGCCATCCGCCGCAAGGTCGACGACTACCGCGACGCGGGCCGCCTGCTGGCGGCGCTGGAGAGGGTGCGGGAGAGCGTGGTGGAGGAGGACGAGGACGACGACGACTAGGCCGACGACCACGAGCGCGGGCCCGGGGCGCGCGCCGGGGACTTGCGCCGGCACAAGTGCCCAGGCGCAAGTGCCCTGGCGTTCGAATGGCGGGCACGGCCCTGCGGCCGGCGCTGTGTCGCAATGTTGTTTTGGCAGTTGATGGACCTATCAACGAATTCCGGGCACCGAACCCGCCGTTTGGACCCTCGAAACCGGTTGATAGGTCAATCAACGCAAAAATCCACATGCACATCACGAGCCCCGCGCGCGAACGTCGCGCCGATCGCACACGACGCCGAAGGCTCGGCCCCCCGTCGCGTTGCCGGCCGCCACACCGCGGGCCGACTTGCGCCGGCGCAAGCCGTACCTGGTCGCGGGACTGGTCTTCCCGGTGGGGGCTGTGCTGGAAGTGTGCTGCATCGCGCAGTCGACATCGGGCCACGCCGGAGTGTGAAGTGTCGCCGTGGGATCACGGTCGGCCGGGATGCGAAGTGCCCCGGCAACCCGTCGCGAGGAACAAAATCCGGTGGCCGTGGACGAGTTGCCACATCGGGCCATGGCGCAATGCGCCAGGGGTTTCACGGACCACTCCATGCTTGCAGTCAAGGGCCAGTGGCGACGGGAGTGCACACGGGCACCTCGGCGGTCCAATATTAACGCGTGACATTAATAACAAGGTGCGTTATTATCTGATGATCAAGTCGTTCCGGGGCGCCTGGGCCGAGGCGATATTCCATCGCGAAATCTGTCTCGACTTGCCGCAGGAGATTCAGCGAGCGGCCTTGCGGCGTTTGCTCAATATCGACCTGGCGGAGTCGCTGCAGGATCTGGGCGCGCCTCCGGGAAACCGACTGGAAAAGTTGCGTGGCGACCGCGCCGGCGCCTACAGCATCCGCATCAATGATCGCTGGCGCGTCTGCTTCGTCTGGCAGGACGGCCATGCCCTGGACGTCGAAATCGTCGACTATCACTAGGAGTCCCCATGTGCCCCCGCAAACAGCCTCCCGTGCACCCCGGTGAGTTCCTGCTCGAGGAGTTCCTGCTGCCGCACGGCATCACCCAGTATCGGCTGGCCAAGGAACTGAGCGTGCCGCCGCGCCGCATCAACGAGATCGTCCTCGGCAAGCGGGCGATCAGCGCCGACACGGCCCTGCGCCTGGCCCGCTTCTTCGGCACCACCGAGACCTTTTGGATCAACCTGCAGGGCCGCTACGACCTCGACCTGGCCCGCGACCACCTGGCCGGCCGCCTGGTGCGCGAGGTGTCGGTCTTCACGGGCAAGGAGAGTTGGCTGGATCGCTGAGCCCGACGTATGCGGGCTGGTCGGGACTTGCGCCGGCGCAAGTGCCCCAGGGCCGCGCCGCCGCCGTCCACTTGCGCCGGCGCAAGTCGCCCGCTCACCTCTTCCCGCCACCTGCCCCCGCCGCGCGCCCCCGCCGGATCATCACCGAGCCGCAACCCGTCAGCAGCAGCCCCATCGGGATCACCGCCTTCGACAAGTGGTCGCCCTCGCGCAGGATGTCCCAGACCTTCAGGCCCAGGACCAGCAGCCCGATGCCCAGCACCGCGATGCCGAGGTTGCGCAGGCAAGTGGGATAGTCACGCATGGGGGAGGGCTCCAGTCGGTTCGGGTGCCGGTGCGGTCGGGGTGGGTGGTGCGGCCCCAATGGCCCGAGAGGTGCATGTACGATCCCGGCGGCCGCAGGGATGCACCAGATATCGATGCCCGCGTAAATTGCGAAGCACCAACGCGTTCAACATTGGACGTACGCCGGATCAAGAAATGTCAAATATTGACATTTATTGTTATTGGCGCTACGCTGACGGGGTTCGAACACACGACATAAGGAGGCGCCATGAACGTTTCAGTCGGCAAGGACCTCGAAGACTATGTGAAGGGAAAGGTCGGCAGCGGCGACTACGCCTCCGTGAGCGAAGTCGTCCGTGACGGCCTGCGCCTGCTTCGCGAGAAGGACCTGTTGCTGGAGGCCCGCCTCCAGGCACTGCGCGGCGAAATCCAGAAGGGTCTGGACCAGGCGGATGCCGGCCAGGGCATGGATGGCCCAGCCGTGATGGCCGAGTTGCGCGAGTTCCTCCAGCGGCGGTCTCGCTAGCATGGCGCGCTACGTATTGGTTCCTGAGGCGCGAGATGACTTGGCGAGGCTTCTGGACTACATCGCCGCCGACAGTGTCGACGCGGCGCTTCAGGTTCACGAACGCTTTGTCGAGATCTTCGAGTTGCTGGCCGAGCATCCCGATGCGGGCCACCTTCGTGAGGATCTCACATCCCGCTCGATCAGGTTCTTTCCCGTGTATTCATACTTGGTGGTGTATGCAGCAGGCAGCCGACCGGTGGAAATAATCCGCGTCCTTGGAGGAGCCCAAGACGTCGCGTCGATGCTGCGCGAGCGGCAGGCGCAAGCCTACTCTTGGGCCGCACCCTCTGCTTTTGCGGCAAACAGCCAGCGCATGGGCGTTGCATGCCCTCCCCCTCTGGGATATGGTCAGCCCCGACGCCCATCCCTCCCCGGAAGGAACCCCCAATGCCCGCCACCCCGCTCCGCCACCTCACCGAGCTCGAGTCCCTGCGCC
>CAINDZ010000106.1 GCA_903847545.1 uncultured bacterium
CTGGCGCTTGCCGGCGATCTCGAAGCCGATCGGCGCCTCGCCGTTGTAGATGTCGATGTTCTCGCCGTAGTAGGCGTCGCGGTACAGGCCGAAGAAGTCGCCCTCGTACTGCCAGTGCAGGTGGCCGGTGCGGTAGAAGCCGTCCAGCGTGAACCAGCGGTCGTCCCAGGTGATGCTCGACTGGTACACCTTCACGCGCTCGTTCGCCTCCAGGCGCAGCGGCGTGCCGTCGTTGCCGCGCGCGGTCACGGGGCGGCCGCGGTTCTCGTAGAAGATCTCGTCGATCGGGTTCAGGGGCACGTTGCCCAGGATGTTCAGCGACAGCCGGCCGGTGACCTGGTCGCTGGGCATGGCCTCGAAGTCGGTCCAGAACGACTGCATGTGGTCGAAGCCGCGGAACGCGGGGTAGCCGCCGCCGGGCACCGTGGCCTCGGGCGTGCTCGTGTTCTTGGCACCGGTGGCGTAGGTCTCGAACTCCATGCGCACGCCGGCCAGGCGCACCTTGCTCAGCGCGTCCGTCTTCAGGGCCGCCGCGTCGCCGCGGGCCTCGAGCACCGCCATGGCCGGGCGCACGTTCGCGTAGTGGTTGGCGATCACGGCCTTGTCGACGCCCGACGCATACGGGTCCAGGCTCCAGGCGTCGCGCAGCGCGTAGTAGGCCGCGCGCGGGTACAGTTCGTAGAAGCCCGCCGCGTCGGGGAAGCCCTTCGCGGTGATGCCCCACCACTCCTCGTTCATGTTGTTGTCGCCCTCGCTGAAGTCGTCCGGGTAGCCCCCGTTCGGCCACGAGGCGTTCGTGTCGTGGATGTTCAGGCGGGTCTCCTGCATGAACTTCCACCAGCCGTCGCTCCACTGGAAGACCAGGCCGCCGGCCGCGTTGCCGACGCGGCCCTTGCCCGCCGCCTGCTCGTAGATCTCCTGCCACTGGCCGACCAGGAAGCGCGCCTGCATCGCCTGGTCCTCGCGCATGGTGCGCGCGTTGAAGGCGTCCGAGCCGAACTCGGTGAAGATCACCGGCTTGTTCAGCTTGTCCTTGACCACCTGGAAGAAGTCGCGCGCCGAGATGCCGCGGTACACGTTCGAGCCCATGACGTCCAGCTTGCCGCAGTACTCGGCCACCAGGTCGATGTACTGCAGGTCGCCGTTGGCGATGCAGACCAGGTGGTTCGGGTCGCGCTGCTTGATGTCGTCGATGATCTCGCCGAACAGCGAGTACAGGTAGCGCGCCCGCGCGGCGTGCTGCTCGCCCTTGGGCAGCGCCTCGATCTCGAACGACGCCCACGTCAGGCCGTAGTTGTTCTCGTTGCCCAGCAGCCACATCAGGATGCCCGGCGTGCCCTTGTACTGGTCGACCAGCGCGGACAGCTCGGACTTCAGCAGGCCGCGCACCTTCGGGTCGCTGTAGTCGGTGTTCGGCAGCCAGGCGCCGTCGATGGTCAGGCCGTAGCGGCCCACCGTGTGGTTCAGCACGGTGAAGATGCCGTAGCGCTCGTAGATGTACTGGATCCACTTCGGCTGGATACCCACGTACAGGCGGATCGCGTTGACGTGCATCGCCTGCAGCAGCGGCATCTCGCGGTCGAGCACCTGCTGGATGAAGTCGTCCGACTGCGTCCACAGGCTGTAGCCGTAGTTCTGGCCGATGGGCACGTAGTCCCAGTTCATGCCCAGCACCATGAAGTCCTTCCCGTCGACCTGCAGGCGCGAGCCGCTGTCGTCGGTCAGCACCCCCAGGCGCGGCATCTGGCCGCCGGCCGCCAGCGCGGCCATGGGCAGGGACAGCAGCAGCAGGGCCGCGACCAGGGCGGTCACGCGGACGCGGGCGAGGCCGTCGAGCATCGAACGCACGGGACTCTCCTTAGCATGTTGGCCGCCCGGGCATCGCTGCCGTCGCGGCCGTGTGGTCCCCGGGGCGGGGA
>CAINDZ010000107.1 GCA_903847545.1 uncultured bacterium
CCTCGGGTCGCCGTCGTTGTCGTTCACGCGGAAGCGCCTCCGTCACGATAGGAAAAGAACTCGTGGTGCAATCGGATCAGGGTGCGGCGGTCCAGCACCTCGGACAGGCGTCCTTCGGCGTGGCCGCCGTCGGTGGCCAGGTCGCCACCGCGTCGCTCGTCGAGACAGGTGTGGACGAACTGCGCCAGCCGCTCGCGCTCGCGCTGCAGCCAGCGCCGCGCCGCCATGCCGCGCAGCAGCAGGTGGGCGCCGACGGGCACGCCGTCCCGGCCGGCCGCCTCGCCGTCCGCGGGCACGCCGGCGAACAGCCAGCCGCGCCCGTAGGGGTCCTGCGAAACGGTGCCCGGCGAGGCCGCCACGCGCGGGTTCGTCTCGAATTCCCGCAGCGCCAGCGGGAAGACCATCTCCAGGTCCAGGCCGCCGACGCGGATGAGGGCCGATGGCCGCGCGGCGTCGCGTCGCGTCGGGAACGTGACCGACTCGACGGCGCCGAGCGTGTGGCAGAAGAAGGCGTCGACGCCGATGTGCACGCGCTGGGCGTCGCCGTCGTCCAGCCACATGTGGTTGGGCGCGTAGGCCAGCTCGTCCGGCAGGGCCAGCGCCGCGTCGGAACCCGCGTCGCCGCCGTCGGCGGGCGCCTGGGCGCGCGGCTCGGCCAGGGCCAGGTACAGGTCGCAGTAGCGGTGCCCGTCGCCGCCGCAGCGCGTGGTGGCGGTCTTGTTGCACGGGACCAGCTTCCGCACGGGAGCCAGGTCGCAGTAGTGGACGTCCTCGACGCAGAGGTTCGGGCAATGGTCCTGGACGGCGGCGGCGGCCTGGTCCCGCATCAGGCGGCACTCGAGGTACTCGCGGCTGAGGCAGCGCTCGGTGGCGCCGCTCTCGGCGCTGAGCGGGATCAGCTTCATGCCGTAGAGGCCGCAGTACTTCACGTTCAGCTTGCGGAGAAACGGACACTGCATGCGGTCGCCTCCTTCACGGCGTTGGTCACCACCGTTACAGCAAGAGCAGGACCACACCGCGCACAGGCGGCGAATCGGCCTTGTTTGCAGGCGTTTTGGCGATTTGCGGCGGTTCCGGCGGCGCGCCGCGCGACGGGCTGCAGGTCTTCGTGTAGGGAATCGCGACTGCGCGTAGGGAATCCCCACACGGAAAACACGACACGCGCCGCGACGGTGCGCCGCGAGGGCTGTTCGCATCGCCGCAAGCGCTTGCGGCACGGAAGGTTCGCAGATGGTGTGCGCGTGTGGCAGGGCAATTGCTGTTGGGGGGATGCAGGACACGAGTCTCGACCACGCCCCAACACGCAGGAGTCAGGAGCGACCATGGACACCGGCAACATGACCTTCGAGGAGATCCTCTTCAACGGGCGCTATCACATCATCGGCGCGGTGATGTTCCTGGTCTTCGTCGCCGCCTTCGCCCGCGAGGTCGTCCGCGAGATGGCGGCGACCGTCGCCGAGCGTCGCCGTGTGGCGCATCGCCACAGCCTGGGCGTCTTCGTTCCCGACATGATGCTGGGCGCGACGATGACCGACGGCGGCGAGCCGGTCGAAGAGCCGAAGGACGAGAAGGCGTCGCCGCAGGACTGACGAACGACGGCAGGCCTGTGGGGAACGCTACGGCGGCCGGCGCGCACATCCCGGTCCGGAGGGGGTCCGGGGCGGGAGGTGTGGCGCCGGCCGGCCTGTTTGGGGGTGGCGGCCCGGGGGAATTGCGCCGGCGTTGGGACTTGCGCCGGCGCAATTGGCGGAGGGTTCGCCGGGGCGCGGCACCTGATGCGGGTCAGCGGCCCCTGCGCGGGCCCTTTGCCTTGTTCTCGGCGATGCGCGCCCGCACGACCTTCTTCACCAGCGCTGCCGGCAGCGTCTTGTCGGCCTGGAAGTGGATCGTGCCCTTCGTGGTGTCGTATTTCGCGAGGTCCTCCGCCAGGTCCGCCATCACGCCGGTGCTCATCGGGTAGAGCGAGCAGTGGTTCTTCGCCGCCGCATAGCAGACCAGCAATCGGCCGTCCAGGCGGAACGACGGCATCGACCAGGCGATGCAGTCGACGGCGCCGGGCGCTGCCGCGAGGATGTCGCGCCGCAGCTTCTCGAGCGCGGCGCGCTTGGCGGGATCGGTGATGCGATCGAGGTAGGTCGCGACATCGTCGGGTCGTCTCGGTTTGGCGTGCATGGTGCGGCCTCCGGTCGCGGTTCGGGTTGGCAGTGCGGGCACAATCCAGGGGCGACTTGCGCCGGCGCAAGTGGCGGTCGAGTGGCCATCAGGGCGGTTGGTCCGGGCGACCACGAACTCCTCGCCGGTTAGCGGCCGGCGCTCTTCAATCGTTCTGGAGCGCCCCCAGCGCCCCCAGCACCGCCCGCCCCACCAACTCGCGCTTGGGCAGGTCCTCCATCCGTCCCGGCGTGTCGATGTTTAGGGCGAAGAACACCGTGCCATTGGCCGTCTCGACCCAGCCCACCCACCAGCCGTAGCTGCCTTCCCACCCGGTCTTGGCCCGCAGGATCCAGTCGGGTCCCGCTTCGCGGATCATCAGGTCCTTGACCAGTCGCTGGTGCTCGACCTTGAAGGGCAGTTCGTTGCGATACAGTCGCCGCAGGAACGCGACCTGCTCGAAAGCCGAGATCTGCAGGTTGCCGTCGATCCAGTAGTCGCCGCCCGCACCGGGGTCGGCGTTGCCGTAGCCGAGCTGCTGCAGGTAGCGGCGTGCCCGTTCCTGGCCGATCTCGCGCGCGAAACCCTGGTAGACCCAGAGCGTCGAGTAGCGCATGGCCGTGCGCAGGGTCTGGTCCTGGTTGTGGCCGGGGAAGGCGCGTTCGACGCCGTCCCACTTGAAGACCTGGAACTCGTCGGCGACCACGCCGGCGTCCAGCGCGAACAGCGTGTGCGGGACCTTGAACGTCGAGGCGGGCGAGTAGCGGCGCGCGGCCCGCCCGGCGTCGAACACGAACGTGTCGGGCGGCGATGCGCGCTCGTCCACGACGACGATGGTGCCGACGGCGCCGGCCTCGGCGAAGTGGCGGGACCAGTCGGGGCGGTCCTGCGGGGGGGCGGCGGCGTTGGCGGTCGCGGTCGCGACAACGACGAACACGAGGGTCAGGATATGCCTGTTCAAGCGGACACCTCCGTGGCGCCTATTCCCGCGTCATCATCGCCTGGAAGATCGCCTCGAGGATCGGGTGCAGCCCGGTCATGTCCCGGTTGTAGGTACCGAGGTGGATCGACACGGCCGTGACGCCGTTCATGTCGTCGCGCGTGACGAGCAGGCGGCGCACGCCGTCGATCTCCAGCGTGGGCTGGGCCTCCCACCCGTCGGGCAGGCTCCACACGCGCTCGTCGATCCGCTTGGCGTTCATCGACGCCACCAGCGACTTCCCGGTGTAACCCCAGAAGTAGTTGATCTCCAGGCGCAGCCACGGCGTGAACGGGGCGCGGCGCTCGATCACGTCGGCGGGCGCCTCGGGATCGCCGCCCAGCACCAGCCACACGTAGCCGTCGTCGGGGAAGGTGATCTTCCGGCCCAGGTTCGGCAGCAGCGCGGTGCGGGTCGCCGCCAATGCGCCCGTGTTCGCGACGTTGGCAAGGTGCGTCGGCTGGGCGGGCACCAGCTCGAAGGTCTCGCGGTTGGCGGCCACGGCCGAGGGCACGTCCAGGCTGCGCACCTCGTCGATGGTGATGGCGCGCGGCGGCCGGCCCGCCTCGTTCGTCCAGAAGTGCTCGACGATGATCGTGCGCTCGCCGTAGTAGATGCCGATGGCCGCCATCGGCGTCGTTCCGCGGCCCTCGAGCTCCATCATGCCGCCGCGCACCGGACGCGTCGAGCTGTCCCACAGCGTGATGTGGTCCTCCCATGCATCGGCAATCTGCAGGTTGCCGATCAGCGCCTTGCCCACGTCGTCGCCGAAGAAGCCCATCCACACCAGGTCGTTCGCCACGAGCGAGTCGCCGCACATGGTCGCGATCTCGTCGTGCCCGTTGAAGCTCTCGCCCTAGCCCAGCGCCCAGGCGCCGGTCACCAGGTAGCGGCAGCCCGCGGGCGCGGCCGGCAGGCTGATCTCCAGGCCGCTGACGGGCAGGACGACGACGCCCTCGGTCACCTCGAGGGGCGTGACCTCTTGCGCCGGCGCAAGTGACGGCACCAGTGACGGCGCCAGCGCGAGCGCGGCGATGGTGAGGGCGGGGGCCAGGTTCGCGAACAGGGCGGCGGGTGCGCGGGTCGGTGTCGGCATGTGGTGCTCATCCTCGGGACAGCGGAAGCGCCGCGTCCCTCGTGGAGCGCGAGCCTGGCGCGCAACATAGCACGCGGACCGCGACGACGGAAGGCGGGGCGGCGCGGGTGGGCACCCGTCAATCGTCGATCAGGTCGTGAAGGCCCCGGAAGTTCCTGAACCGTCCGATCGGGACGACCCGCGCTCCTCCCAACTGACCGCCGCGCGCGCGCGTGCAGACCAGCAGGGCCTTGCCGCGACGGTGTGCGGGCATTGCGGCCAGGAACGCCTCCATGGCCTGCGCATGGCGGGGCAGCGGTGTCGAGGTCAACTTGCATTCGACGGCATGCACGAGGCCGTCCAACTCGAAGACGAAGTCGACTTCCTCGCCGCCGACCGTCCGGCGATGATACAGGAGCGGTGGGCCGCCGGCATCGGTCATCAGCCGCAGGATTTCCGCGCCCACCAGTGATTCGAAGATTGCGCCGGCCATGGGCCCGTGCAGGACCTGCTCCTCGGTGGTCACGCCCGTCAGCCGACACAACAATCCCGGGTCGAGAATGTGCGCGCGCGGGCTCTTGATCACGCGCTTGCCGAGCGATTCGAACCAGGCCGGGCACAGGAAGACCTGCTGGCTGGCCTCCAGCACCGAAATCCAGGCGCGGACCGTGTTGACGGCCACTCCCAGCTCGCGGGCGAAGTCGGAGTGGTTCAGGAGCGCGCCGCTGCGCGAGGCCAGCAAAGCCAGCAGCCGGTCGAAGTCGCGAAGGTTTCCCACGTTGGCGAGCGTGCGCACATCACGCTCGAGATAGGTCTGCTGGTAGGCGGCATACCACGTCGCGCGGTCCAGGTCCGGGTGCCGGTGCAACTCGGGATACGAACCGCTCAACGCCCACCGCGCGTACGTTTCCCTGTCGCGCACGGGCGGCACCCGGCCCCCGGGATTCTCTGCCACCGCGAGCGGCAGCAACCGTAGCACGGCGATGCGGCCGGCCAGCGACTCGCCGACGTCGCGCATCAGGGGAAAGCTCTGCGAGCCGGTGAGCAGGAACCGGCCGCGGGCATCGCGGTCTTCGTCGATGGCCATCTTCAGGAACGGCAGGAGTTCCGGCGCCTGCTGGATCTCGTCGAGGATCAGGGGGGGCGGGTTGTCCTCGAGGAACCCTCTGGGGTCGGAGAGGGCCTGCCGCCTGTGGTCGGGGTCGTCGAGCGAGATGTAGCGGTGACCGGACCCGAACACCTGCCTGAGCAGGGTGGTCTTCCCGCTCTGCCGGGGTCCGGTCACGACCACGGCGGGGAACTGGGCCGCCGCACGCTTGAGGACCGGCTCCAGGCGGCGCGGGAAATAGCCCTTCATGATCATCCCCCGAGTCCGGCCCGGCGGCCGGGTTGCTGTACGATTGGCAGTGCCACTGCAAATCGTACACACGCAGCCGGGGTGGCGTCAAGCTGTTTCGGCTGTTTCGCCTGCGTTTATGTTGAATCATCGACTCCGGAAGTCCTGATGTCCCATCATCTTCGGGTTTCGAAATCCCGCAGAGATGGCTTATTTTCGGGGTGATCGCGGCCCGGGCGCCCGCCCCGGCCGCCGCACGGACCCAGCCCGCCGGGGGATTGCGACATGCCGACGATCGACTGTGGTGGCCGCCAGCTGGACGTCAACGAGGAGGGCTTCCTGCTGCATCCCGAGCAGTGGGACGAGGAGCTCGCCGCGTTCCTGGCCCGCGCCGAGGAAGGCCTCGAGACGCTGACCGACGAGCACTGGGCCGTCATCCGCTTCATCCGCTCGCACTTCGAG
>CAINDZ010000108.1 GCA_903847545.1 uncultured bacterium
CTTCCTGAGCTACGTGCTCAGCTTCGTCTTCGTGGGCATCTACTGGATGAACCACCACCACCTGCTGCAGGCCGTGCGCCACGTGGACGGGCGCGTGCTGTGGGCCAACCTGCACCTGCTGTTCTGGCTGTCGCTGATCCCGTTCGCCACCGCCTGGATGGGCGAGAACGACTTCGCCGAGTGGCCCGTGGCGCTGTACGGCATCGTGCTGCTGGGCGCGGCCGTCTCTTACTTCGCGCTGACGCGCGCGCTGATCGCGCGGCACGGCGACGAGTCGGTGCTGGCGAAGGCCGTGGGCGCCGACGTGAAGGGGCGCCTCTCGCTGGTGATGTACGTGGCGGCCATCGGCGTGGCCTTCGTGGCGCCGTTGGCGTCATGCGCGCTGTACGTCGCGGTGGCGGTTACGTGGATGTTGCCCGACCGGCGCATCGAGCGGCACCTGGCCGGTTGAAGCGATCGGGCGCCGGCGGCGCGATAGACGACAAATCGGGTCGCCGGTGTCCGCAAGCGATTAATGATCATCCCGACTCAAGAGGCGCCGCGTGGCGTCGATGACCCCGGGGTTGATCCACGTCGCCCGCCCCGCCGCCGGCCTTCGCCCCCGGTGACCGGGGGTGCGCCGCCCGAAGGCCAACACCGTGAAGATCCTGCGCAAGCATCCGCCCCTGTCGACCAAGATCCTGCTGAACGCCGCCATCGTCATCACCTGCTTCTGCGCCCTGGTGGCGTGGGTGGGCGTGCGCCTGCGCGCCGAGATGCACGAGCAGCAGGTGGATGCGCTGCGCCACCTGGTCGAGGTCGCGCACTCGCAACTGGGCGAGTACGACGCGCGCGTGCGCAGCGGCGAGTTGACGCTGGCCGACGCGCAGAAGCGCGCCCGCGAGCGGCTGCGCAACCTGCGCTACGACGGCAAGGAGTACTTCTGGGTGAACGACCTGTCGCCCGCGATGGTCATGCACCCGTACAAGCCCGACCTGGAGGGCACGTCGCTGGGCGATTTCAAGGATCCCGACGGCCGGCGCCTGTTCGTCGACATGGCGGCGCTGTGCCGCGACAAGGGTGAAGGCTCGCTGGAGTACCGCTGGCCCAAGCCCGGCGAATCGGACCCGGTGGGCAAGGTCTCGTACGTGAAGCTGTTCGCGCCGTGGGGCTGGGTCGTGGGCACCGGCGCCTACACCGACGGCCTGCACAGCGAGATGGCCGGCGTCACGTGGACCATCGTCGCGGTGGCGCTGCTGGTGGCCGGCGGCGCGGCGCTGCTGATGGTGCTGACCAGTCGCTCGATCACGCGGCCCATCGGGCAGGGCGTGGACTTCGCGCGCAGGCTGGCCGACGGCGACCTGACGCAGCAGCTGGACCTGCGACGCGAGGACGAGGTGGGCGTGCTGGCCGACTCGCTGAACGCCATGAGCCTGAACCTGCAGGTGCTGATCGGCGACGTGGCCGACGGCGTGCGCGCGCTGTCGGGCTCGTCGACGGACCTGCTGGCGATCTCCGAGCGCATGACCGCCGGCGCCGAGGACACCACCGCGCGCGTGGAGAACGTGGCCGCGGCCACCGAGCAGATGAGCGGCGGCATGTCGTCGGTCGCCGCCGCGATGGGCCAGGCCGCCGACGCGGTGCACAACGTGGCCGGCGCCACCGAGGAGATGACCGCGACCATCAGCGACATCGCGCGGCGCTCGGAGCAGGCGCGCGTGGTGGCCGCCAACGCCGTTGTCGAGGCCGGCCACGCCACCGACCGCGTGCACGACCTGGGCGAGGCCGCGCAGGACATCTCGGAGATCACCGCCGTCATCAACGCCATCTCGGCGCAGACGAACCTGCTGGCCCTGAACGCGACCATCGAGGCCGCGCATGCGGGCGACGCGGGCCGCGGCTTCGCGGTGGTGGCCGGCGAGATCAAGACCCTGGCGCAGCGCACCGCGCGGGCCACCGACGACATCCGCGGCAAGATCGACGGCATCCAGTCGGCGACGGCCGCCGGCGTGGACGACATCCGCCGCATCGCGGGCACGGTCGAGGAGATCAGCGGCATCATCACCGCCATCGCCGCGGCCATCGAGCAGCAGGCCGCCACGTCGCACGCCATGGCCTCGGACATCGCGCAGGCGGCCGCCGGGCTGAACGAGGTCACGCGCAACATCGCGCAGAGCTCGACGGCGGCCGACGTCATCGCCACCGACGTCATCGGCGTCAGCGCGGTGTCGGCAGACGTGATGGAGAACAGCTCGCGCATCCGGCAGAGCGCCGAGGACCTGGCGCAGTTCGCGGCCGGCCTGCAGGAAAAGGTGGGCCGGTTCCGGACCTAGGCGGCGCCTGGGTTGTGCCGTCAAGATTGTGTCCGGCCACGCCGCAACCGCAGCGTGGCCGGCTTTCCTTTCGGGATCACGCCGCGTACTTGAGCTCGTGGCGCCGCAACCGCGGCAGCGCCCGCGTGCCGATGCTTCGCCAATAGTACTCGGACCAGCGAGCGGGCAGGCCGGTGCGGCTGACGAAGATCCGTCCCCCCAAAAGCTCATCAGCTGTCACCCGATGATCCAGCGTCCCACGCACCTCGGCCGGCGTCGGCCCGCGCGGTTTCTTCTCGCGCCGGCTCTTCATGTAGTTTCGCCACACCAGGAA
>CAINDZ010000109.1 GCA_903847545.1 uncultured bacterium
GCCACCTCGCGGATGCGGTAGTTCTCGGTGGTGGTGCCGACGTTGAACGCGCGGCCGTGCACCAGCGAGCGGTCGGCCTCGAGCAGGGCGACGTAGGCGCGGGCGATGTCCTCGACGTGCACCAGCGGCCGCCACGGCGTGCCGTCGCTCTTGAGGTGCACCTCGCCCGTCGTGAAGGCCCAGGCCGTCAGGTTGTTGACCACCAGGTCGAAGCGGATGCGCGGCGACAACCCGTACGCGGTCGAGGCGCGCAGGAAGACCGGGCTGAAGTCGTCGTCGGCCATGGGCGCCACGTCGCGCTCGACCTCGACCTTCGAGACGCCGTATGGCGTGACGGGGTTGAAGGCCGCGTTCTCGTCCAGGAAGTCCTGGCCGCCGCCGCCGTAGTTGCTGCACGAGCTGGCGAACAGGAACCGCGGCACCCGCGCCTGCTTCGCCAGCCGGGCCAGCCGAACCGAGCCCAGGTGGTTGATGCCGTCGGTCAGCGACGGGTCGTAGTCGCCCAGCGGGTCGTTCGACAGGCCGGCCAGGTGGATCACCGCGTCGAAGCCCTTGAGCACGTCGCCGTCGACGTCACGCACGTCGCCGATGATCTCGGGCACCTTCGCCAGCTCGCCGTCGAACGTGCAGGCGCCGAACAGGTCTGTGTCCAGGCCCGTGACCTGGTGGCCGCGATCCAGCAGCATGGGCGTCAGCACGGCGCCGATGTAGCCCTTGTGACCGGTCAGGAAGACTTTCATGTATCGGTGTCCCGTCCCATGATGGTGGTTTGCCCGGCGTCCCGCCCGCGTGGTCAGTCCCAGCACTTCCAGGGCGCATGGCCCGAGTCCCACAGCTTCTGCAGGATGTGCTTCTCGCGCAGCGTGTCCATGCACTGCCAGAACGACTCGTGCTTGTAGGCCATCAGCTGGTCGTCGCGGGCCAGGCCCTCCATCGGGGCCTGCTCGAACATCGTCGGGTCGTCCTCGATGTAGTCCATGACGCCCGGCTCGAGCACGAAGAAGGCGCCGTTGATCCAGCCCTCGGCCGTCTGCGGCTTCTCGGTGAAGCGCCTGACGGCGTTGCCCTCGAACTCGAGGTGGCCGTAGCGCGCGGGCGGGCGCACCGAGGTGAGCGTGGCCAGCTTGCCGTGCGCCTTGTGGAAGTCGTGCAGGCGGTCTAGCGGCACGTCGGACAGGCCGTCGCCCCAGGTCAGCATGAAGGTGCGGTCGCCCAGCCACGGCTTCAGGCGCCGGATGCGCCCGCCGGTGCCGGTGGTCATGCCGGTCTCGACCAGGTGCACCGTCCAGTTGGGGCGGTTGTCGGTGTAGGTCAGCACGTCGCCCGTGTTGGTGCGGACGGTCAGGTCGCCCTCGAGCGAGCCGAAGTCGCGCATCCAGCGCTTGATGTACTCGCCCTTGTAGCCCAGCGCGATGACGAACTCGTCGTGCCCGTAGTGCGCGTAGTGCTTCATGATGTGCCAGAGGATCGGGTGGCCCCCGATCTCGACCATCGGCTTCGGGCGCACCTCGGTCTCTTCGGCCAGGCGCGTGCCCATGCCGCCGGCCAGGATGGCGACGATCGGTTTCTTGGTCATGGTCCTCCGCGGTGCCCCCACCGCCCGGCTCCGGCGCCCCCCGGACGCCGAAAACGCATGCTATTCCGGAAATTAGACTGAAACATTATAGCATATGTCGGCAGCGTCGCAACCGGACATAATGCCTATTGTTTCATGTTTTGATCTTTACTGACATTCTCGGGACGCACCCGCCGACCACCTCCCGGTCGACGACCCCGACAGCGCCAACATCTTGTCCCAAGATTAGTTACGGCCAACCCGGCAGATCGTGAACCGGTACTTGCCGTTGGCTTCCTGGGGGATGCGTTCGCCGGCCCGGATGTCGATCGCCATGCCCGCGCCGAGGATCTCGCGCAGCGTCGCGACCAGCGCCTGCCGGACATCGTCGCCCCAGCCCGGCCCCGGGACCAGGTTAACCACCAGGCACAGGGGCTCGTCCTGGACGACCTGCATCTGCCGGATGCCGGGCAACCGCGTCAGCGTGTTCTCGATGATGGAGATGCCCTGCACGCGGTAACCGCCCTCGGCCAGCAGGAAGTCGGCGGTGCGGCCGGTCACCTGCTCCATCAGCGGCAGCCCGCGCCCGCAGGGGCACGCCCGGTCCGACGGCAC
>CAINDZ010000110.1 GCA_903847545.1 uncultured bacterium
AAACCTCCCCGTCGGCCACGGCTGACGGGGAGGTTTCTGCTTGATGCGCAGGCCCCGCCGCGAGATTCGTCACGAACTCTTGCCATCCGGGAACTCCCGGCGTATCCTCCCTGAAGTCGCCGTCGGCGGCGTCTCCCTGCGCGCATCCGCGAGCCCCGGGAGAAGGGTGCAGCCTCCGAGGCGAGGCTGCAGGACGGGGATGGTCGGGCCGCCATCCAGAGTGTGCATCGGCAACTTGCCGATGCCGCCCATGTGCATGGGCAACTCTGGAGGTCGGGATGACTGCGTCACAACCCCCGCATTCCACACGAAACGCCACCCACTCGCCCGCCGCGACGGAGCCTCAAGGCTGTCTTGGCGGCCTGTGCCGCATGTACTGGATGCTGTTCGGCAATGGGGCCTTGGTCCTGGTGACGTTGACCGTGGCGCAATCCGGGCGCGTGTCCTACCGGGACGTCCTGTTCTGGGCGCTCGTCGCCTCCATGATCCTTGCCCGATACATCGACATCACGCGACTCGCCGGGCAGACGACGAGTTGCGAGCGGGCCAGCCTGCGCGACTGGCGGCGCTATGTACTCGCGCTTGTCGGCACGGCCGCCGTCGCGTGGTCACTGGCCCACACGGTGCTGGGAAGATTGTTCGCCTGACGATGACGAGAATGGGGCCTCCCCGCATGCGGCGGGAAACGCCCCAAGACAAGTGTTCGTCCAGCAAGGGAGAAGTGCATGAATATTCGGCTTCGTTCGATCCAGGTGACCATCGCCTTGGGCGCAGGCCTGTTGTTGTTGAACGGCTGCGGGAAGTCGGGAAAGGCCGTGCAGACGACGGCCGAGGTGGCGCCCCCTGTCGAGACCGTGGCCCCACGTCCGGCGGTCACGCCGGAGACGCCCGCGGCCCCCGCAACCGACTACACGAAGCTGCAGCCTGCCGAGATGGGCATCGAGGACGTGTTCTTCGCCTACGACGAGCATGCCCTGGATGACGCGGCGATGCGCATTCTGTCGCGGAACGCGCGTATCCTGAAGGAACATGCCGATGTGGTCGTGATGATCGAGGGCCACTGCGACGAGCGGGGCACGTTCGAGTACAACCTCGCACTCGGCGAGAAACGTGCCCATGGCGTCCGGGACTACCTTGCCAGCCTGGGCGTGAACCCGGGCCAGATGAGGGTCACGTCATACGGGGAAACGAAGCCGCTGGAAGCCGGCACTGGCGAGTCCGTGTGGGCCCGCAACCGCCGCGCCCATTTCGCGCGCCCCTGACCCACGGAAGCGACCGCACATCTGCACGACAAGGGCGCCCCGTTCGCTGGAGCTGGTTCCGGTGAGCGGGGCGCCTCGCCCCGAAAATGCCGGTCGACGCAACGCGTCGCGGTCAGAACGGGATGCCCAGCGCCCCGCACTGCCACGCCATGAACGGCGACGCATCGGCGCACAGCTTCGCGAACTCGCCCAGGAACGCCGCACCGGTCACCTGCTTCTGCGACAGCGGGGCGAACGCGGTGTAGTCCTTCAGGCGCAGCACGTCCGCCAGCGGGTGGTTCGGGTCGTAGCCGCGCGGCACGCGCACCAGCTCGTCGCCCGAGACCGTGAACGCCGTCGAGAAACGCTTCCCGCCGACGGCCTGGCGCCAGGCCGCGGGGTCGGCAACGACGGCTTCGCGAAGTTTCGCAAGCGTCGGCGTGTCCGGGTGCCACAACCCCACGCCGACGAACGACGCGCGCGGCTCGAGGTGCAGGTAGAAGCCGGGCGTGTGCGCGTCCTTGCCCGCCGCGTGGCGGAAGTGCAGCCCGACCGCCGTCTTGTACGGCGACTTGTCGCGCGCGAAGCGGATGTCGCGGTGCATGCGGAACATCGAGCCGCCGGTGGGCCGCGGGTCGGCGCGGAAGTGCGGGCTGATGCGCGCGAGATGCTCGCCGAAGTCGACGATGAACCGCAGCGCCGGGTCGCGCACCGAGGCCAGGTAGCGGTCGCGGTTCTCCTCGAACCAGGCCCGGTCGTTGTTCTCCTTCAGGTCGCGCAGGAACGCGAACAGGTCGCTCTGGAAGTGGCTGGTCGGCATCGGACATCCCTTGCTGGTCCGCGGTGACGGCGCTGGCTTCTTGCCCGCGCGGCGTTGGGTCGGCATCATATCACGCGGGCGCCGGGAACCGCCATGCGGCCGGCGGCGTTGGCGATGGGTTGGCCCGGTCGACCGCCTGTCGCCGCCCTGCCCGCGGTGCGCGCCCGCGACCCTTTCCCGACCCGGAGGACACGATGGTGATCACCACGCTGCGGCGTCTGCGCACGCTGCCTGCCGCGCTGGCCCTGCTGACGGCCGGCGCCGCCCTGGCCCAGGACCGCCCCGCCCCCGTCCGTCCCGATGCCACGCCCCCGGCGGCCGCGCCCGTGCCCGCCGCGCCGGCTGTCGCGCCGGCCGCGACCCCGGCCGCGGTGCGCGCCCACGCGAACTTCTCGGGCACCTGGCGCATGGACCCCAAGGCCAGCGACGATCCCTCGAAGCTGAACCCGATGCCGGGGAACGGCCCCGGCGGCGGCATGGGCGGCCGCGGGGGCCGGGGTCCGCGCGGCCCCGCCATCGATCCTAGTTCCGGCAAGATGCCGGGCGAGGGCTTCGACGGCGCCGACCGCCCGGAGAAGGACCGCGCCGAGGCCGCCGGCCGCCAGACGGGCCGCGAGTTCGGCCGCCTGGAGATCTTCCACGACGGCGACGAGTTCGACCTGACCGACGGGATGCAGATCTCGCGGATGCTGAAGATCGGCGGCCAGCCCACCGAGGTCTTCACCCCGCGCGGCTCGATGAAGGCCGCCGCCGCCTGGGAAGGCGAGGCGCTGGTCGTCACCGAGCGCAACCCCGAGGGCCGCGTCATGCGCACCCGCCAGTTCATGCTCAGCGCGGACAAGCAGGTGCTGACCGTGCGCGAGGT
>CAINDZ010000111.1 GCA_903847545.1 uncultured bacterium
CCGCGCGGGTAGGCGCCCCGCCGCTGGTCGCGGTCCAGGAACGAGGTGCCGTGGCGCGCCCGCGTGATGTGCCCGTGGCCGTCGATCTTGAGCAGGTTGCCGAGCTTCTTGTCGACGACAAGCCCGCGGATCGCCGCGTCGGGGTGCCAGGGCATCGCCAGGATCGACGCCGGGTAGCTGCGGTCGGCCACGAGCCGCTCGAGCGCCATCTCGAAGCACAGGCGGCTGAAGTTCTCGACGTTGTAGATCGCCAGGGTGTGGTCCATGTCGAAGCCGATGGCCGCGATCGACCCCATCCGCAGGTTGCGATTGGTGAAGATGCGGCTGCGCGGCGGCAGCTCGCCCGGAAGCAGGACGGCGCCGGCGTCGCCGGGCTGGTCGGCAGGGATCATGGCGAAGACTCCAGGTGCGGCGGGAACGCCGCCGGCGGGTACCGGGTCCGGACCCGGGCCGCCGGCCCGGTCAGGCGGGCTGCGGCTCCGGGGCGCCGTGCTTGCGGGCGGCGTGCACGGCCGGGTGCTCGGGGAACCGCTCCTCGACCTCGCGCCACCAACTGACGGCGTTGTCGTGGAAGTCCATCTCGTGCATCAGGTCGCAGCCGCGCAGCCAGGCGCGGTGGTTGCCGGGGTTCTCGGTGACCGTGCGCAGGTACAGCTTCAGCGCCCGCTTGCGGTCGCCCGCGAAGCGCGAACACTCGGCCATCCCCAGCCAGCCGAACGAGTACGAGGGATCCAGGTTCAGCGCCTGCTCGAACAGGCCGACGGCCTCGCTGACGTCGCCCTCCAGCAGCGCCAGTTCCCCCAGGTAGCGCAGAGGAT
Source organism: uncultured bacterium (assembly GCA_903847545.1). Lineage (GTDB taxonomy): Bacteria > Krumholzibacteriota > Krumholzibacteriia > LZORAL124-64-63 > LZORAL124-64-63 > CAINDZ01. The sequence continues at coordinate 819 of CAINDZ010000111.1, forward strand.
ACAGGTCGCGCACGCGGCTGTCCAGAGCGGCGCCGTACGTGTTCGTGCGCCCCTCGCGGATGCGCGCGATGTCCTCGCGCATGCCGCCGACGAGCGACAGCGCCGACGCGCCGACCCACTGCTCGCCCGCCTCCTCGAGCAGGCGGCACGACACCGCGACCGACTGCAGCAGCACGTTCGGGTGGTCGGGGAACACGGTGCGCGCGCTGTTGACGACGGTCCATGCCTCCTGGACGCGGTCGAGCGCCAGCAGGCCGCCGGCGGTGCGCACGCTGAGGTCCGCCAGCCACGGCAGCGTGCGCCGCAGGTCCGCGTCCAGCCACAGCGCCTTCTGCCACGCCGTGTGCAGGTGGCCGATGGCGGCCTCCAGGCCAGCCACGGGCAGGACCTCGTCGTCCATCCGCGCCAGCGACTCGCAGGCCAGCCGGTAGTGGAAGTAGGGCTCGTCGGGATGGGCGCCGATCGCCTTGCGCAGGATGCGCAGGTTGCGCTCGCGGGCGCGCCCGCGCCGGTCGGCGTCGCACCCGTCGTGCATCACCGCCAGGTCGCAATCGAAGATGCCCTGCCCGCTGCGCGCGCACCAGTCGTTCAACGCCGGCGTCACGCGCTCGAAGATGGGATACCGGTAGTGGACGTCCGGCAGGTGGCGGAACAGGCGCACGCGCCCCTCCACCTGGTCGGCGTCGCCGGGCTGCGCCGAGATCATGCGCAAGCGGTACGCCGCGGCGCCGGGATCGTTCAGCAGGCGCTGGAACTCGACCGGCCGGATGGGCTGCAGGATCTCGTCGGCGTCCAGGAACAGGACCCAGTCGCCGTGGGCCTCGGCCAGCGCCGCGTTGCGCGCGGCCGAGAAATCGTCCGACCACGCCACGTCCACGACGCGCGCGCCGTACCCCTCGGCGATGATCCGGGTGTTGTCGCGCGAACCGGTGTCGACGACGACGATCTCGTGGACGAGCGCGAGCACCGACTTGATGGCCATGCCGATGGTCGCTTCCTCGTCACGCGCAATGATGCACAAGCTGACTGTCTGTCGCTTCATGTAGGCGCACTGCCCCGATCCGGTTGCTGGCGATGATCCTGTCCGAAAGGGGGTATCGACCTTTGCCCGTTGGGGTTTAGCCTCTCGTGGCGGGTTCCCCGAAACCGCTCCGGACGGTTGCCAATCGGCCGATTCTGGCCCAGTATGGGGTCCATGAGCGCCCTCGAACCCACCCCCGCCGCCGCCGCGGCCGGCCCCCCGCCCCGCCTCGGCCAGGTGCCCGGCGGGCGGCTGCCCGTCTATGCCCTCCTGGACAACATCCGCAGCGCCTGGAACGTCGGCTCGATGTTCCGCACGGCCGACGCGGCCGGGCTGGCGGGGCTGTACCTGACGGGGGTCACGGCCACGCCGCCGCGCCCGGACATCGAGAAGACCGCCCTGGGCGCCACGCAGACCGTGCCGTGGGACTACTGGCCGGACGCCGTCGCCTGCGCCGCGCGCCTGAAGGCCGACGGCATCCCGCTGGTGGTGCTGGAGCAGGCGCCCGGCGCCGTCGACTGGGAGGCGGCCGAGCTGCCGTTCCCGCACTGCTTCGTCGTGGGCCACGAGGTGAACGGCGTCGCCCCCGCGCTGCTGGAGCTGGCCGACCTGGTCGTGGAGATCCCGATGTTCGGCGCCAAGCGGTCGCTGAACGTCGCCGTCAGCTTCGGCGTGCTGGCCTATCAGGTGCGGCGTCGCTGGGCCGCGCAAGCGCAGCCCCAGGCGCAGGAAGGCGACCGATGAGCTTCCGCTCGCCGTGGCGCCATCGCTGGTACGTGTGGGCCGTCGAGGCCGCGCGGCGTCTGCTGCGGCCGTTCGGCCGCGGCGAGGACGCGTTCATCGCCTGGCTGGCGCGCCGCCAGAACCGCCGCGTGGAGCGGCACCTGGCGCAGGCGCCCGCGCGGCGCGTGCTGCTGATCATGCCGCGCTGCGTCAAGAAGACGGGTTGCCGCGTCGATGTGCAGCACGGCCTGGGCGAGTGCCTGGCCTGCATGGCCTGCCCGCTCGGCGACGTCGCGCAGATGTGCCGCCGGCACGACGTGCAGGCGCTGGTCGCCTTCCGCAGCCACATTGCCTTCGAGATGGCGCGCACGCAGAAGCCGGACGTGATCATCGCCTCGGCCTGCCACGACCGCATGGTCAAGGCGCTGCGCAGCGTGCCCGACGTGCCGGCCGTGCTGGCCCCGCTGGCCGGCATGGAGCGCATGTGCGTGAACGCGACGCTCGACCTGGCCTGGCTCGAGCGGCAGGTGGCCGCCGCCGCGACCGGCCGCGCCCTCGAAGATGGCGTGGCGCCCGCCGCGCTGCCGGTGGGCGCGATCGCCCCGGCGGCGCCGGCGCCATGAGCCGCCCCGCCGGCCTGGCCGACGCCCTGCGACTGACCCGCCCGCGGCAGTGGCCCATCCTCAGCGCCCAACTCCTGGTGGGCGTCGCCCTGGCCCTGCCCGGCGGCGGCGCCCTGGGCAACGCGCTCGACCATCTGGCGCCGGGGACCGTACTGGCCGCCTGGGCGGCCTGGGTCGTGTTCCTGAACGGCGGCACGCTAGCCTTCAACAGCGCCTGGGACCGTGACACCGGCGCGGTGGCCTACCTGCCGCACCCCCCGGCGCCGCCCGGCTGGCTGGCGGGCGCCGCCCTGGCCTGGATGGCCGCCGGCGCCGCCCTGGGCGCCTGGCGGATCGGGCCGGCCTTCGGGGCCGTCACGGGCGCCTGCGTCCTGCTGTCGGTGGCCTATTCGCACCCGCGGACGCGCTGGAAGGGCCGCCCGGGGCTGGACCTGGCCGTCAACATGGCCGGTTACGGGGCCGGCACGACGGCGGCGGGTCTGCTGGCGGGCCACGCGGCCCTGCCCGGCAACATCCCCGGGGGCGGCCTGCCCGCCGGGCTGCTGTGCCTGGCGTTCGCCTTGCTGTTCGGGTCCTTCTACCCCCTGACGCAGATCTATCAGTTCGCGGCCGACCAGGCGCGGGGCGACCGGACGCTGTCGACCCGCCTGGGCGCCCCCGGCGCGCTGGTGCTGGCGCTGGCGCTGGGCCTCGGCGCCCTGGTCGCGCTGGAGGCGGCTCTGGCGGCCGCCGGTCGCGCGCGCCTGGCCTGGATGCCGGCCGTGGCGATGTTCCTGTGGCTGGCCCACCTGCTGCGCTGGCGCCTCCGCACGGCTGCCATGGACGCGGCCGCCCACGAGCGCGGCATGTACCGCGCGCTGTGGCTGTGGGGGCTGGTCGACGCCGCGCTCGTTGCGGCCTGGCTCGGCTGAAATGAAGAAGGGCCCGGTCCATGACCGGGCCCCGCGAACGTGCGTCCGCCCCGCGCCTCAGATCTGGCTGCGACGCCGCCGCGAGATCTCGCCCGAGAACGCCGCGCCCTGCGACGCGAACTCCGTCAACACCTGGTCGACGATCTGCGTCTTGTCCTTCAGCGGCAGGAACGCCGACTTGAAGCCGTTCATCACCAGCCCGAGCACCTCGTCCTCGCTCAGGTCGTAGTTCTCCACGGCCAGCCGGTACTCGTTCGTGACCGTCGTGCCCGACACCAGGCGGTTGTCGGTGTTCAGCGTGACGCGCAGGCCCTCCTCCATGAAGCGGCGGATGGGATGGCTCTGCAGGTCGGGGATCGCCTTGGTCTGCACGTTGCTGGCCAGGCACAATTCGACGGGGATGCGCCGGTCGTTCACCCACGCCATCAGGTCGAGGTCCTCGATCAGGTGCGTGCCGTGGCCGATGCGGTGCGCGCGGCAGTAGTGCAGCGCCTGGTGGATCGACGGCGCGCCGAACGCCTCGCCCGCGTGGATGGTGATGTTGATGTTGTTGTTGAGCACGTACAGGCAGGCCTCGATGTGGTCCTTGGCCGGGTAGTCCTTCTCGGCACCCGCCAGGTCGAAGCCCACGACGCCGCGGCCTTTCCAGCGCACGGCCAGCTCGGCCAGCTCGAGGCTGGACGCCGCCGAGATGTGGCGGATGCCGCAGATGATCTGCCCGCAGACGATGCCGTACTGCCGGCGCGCGAGGTCAAGCCCCTCCTGCACCGCGCCGACGATCTCGTCGTACGACAGGCCCTCGTTCAGGTGCAGCAGCGGCGAGTAGCGCACTTCCATGTAGCGCACGTTCTCGCGGTGCGCATCCTCGGCCAGCTCGTACGCCACGCGGATGAGCGACTCGCGCGTCTGCATCAGCTTCAGCGTGATGTCGAAGACGCGCAGGTACTCCACCAGGCTCGGGCAGTCCTCGGGCACCTGACACACCGCGCGCACGTCCTCGATCGTGTTGAACGTGAAGCCGGTGTTGCGATGCTTCGCAAGCTCGAGGATGGTGGCCGGCCGCAGTGATCCGTCGAGGTGCACATGCAGGTCGGTCTTGGGCAGGGCGTGCAGGAAATCGAGGCTGGGCCGGACAGCGGCCGCGCGCGAGGACGACGGACGGGCCAAGGTGACCTCTTCCGATCGGGGCCGGCGGGCGCGCCGGCTCCCGGGGATAAAAATTATCGATGCGGGCGAAGAAAGGTTCCCCAGCTGACAGAGGGCGACTCATTCCCCTGAGGCCTTCGAACCAACTTCGATCTCTCCACGCCGCGACCAGCCAAGTCCCGCCGTGAAAACCCGCATCGAAAAGTGTTCAGCAGGGATTTCGGTCCCCCGCCTGCCGGCTAAGTATACCCACGGTTGGCGAACGAGTGCAAGCCTGTTCTCGGGAGCCCCGGATAATTCCCCCGGGGGCCCGTCCCAAAGGGGATTGGACAAGGAATTACCGGAATTGTATATTCCCCGGACCACCCCCAAAGCCCTTTGCAGGAGCCTTTCCAAGAGGAGATTGCCGATGACGCGGGGAGCCCGTCCCACGATTTTCTGCGCCCTGTTGGCCACCCTGGCGCTGGCAGCCCTGCTGCCCGCCGGCCGGGCCGCCGCAGCGACCTCGCCCGCCGGCCGCTGGGTCGGCGATGTCGACACCCCCGACGGCAAGAAGGCCCAGATCACCCTGGTCCTCGAGGACAGGTCCGGGGCCTGGTCCGGCACCCTGGAGGACCCCCTGCAGGGCAAGACGGCCGTCAGCGACCTGAAGGTGACCGGCACGGCCGTGACCTTCCGCGTCCAACCGGCCGGGGCCCCCATCGCGCGCGACTTCAAGGGCACCTACGTGGCCGGCGAGGATCGCCTCAGCGGCACGCTGTCGATGCAGGGCAAGAGCCTCGCCATCACGTTCAAGCGCGCCGATGCACCGGCCTCCGTGGTCGCGGCCAAGGGCGCGGGCACGCCGGTAGGCAGTGCCGCCGCCGACACGACGCGGGCCGCCGTCCGCACCAAGCACCCCTACCGCCTGGCGGTGACCGGCCGCCTCGGCTGGTGGGCATCGCTGCATTCGGTGAAGGACGAGAGCTACACGATCAACAACCTGACGGCTGCCGCGCCGGCCTTCGACGGCGCCCTCAAGCTGTACCCTCTGGACGGCTTCTCGGTGTTCGTGCGGGGCGTGCGCGCCGGGCAGGCGGTCACCGATGACGCATCGATGCTGGCGCCATACGCCGGCAACGGACTGACGGCCGACAGCTACCTGAGCCTCGACGGCATCGAGTTCGGCGTCGCCGGCTACCTGGGCCGCAAGCTGATGCCGAAGTCGCACTTCAATCCGTACCTGACCGGCGGTGTGGGCCGTTACAACTGGGCCATGACGACCGGCGGGCGCGGCACTGACGCCATCACGATCGAGCAGTCCCCGGTCGAAGGCACCGACTTCGGCGGCTGGTTCGGCGCCGGCACCGAGTACGCGCTCAGCAACAAGCTGGCTCTGGAATTCGAGTGGGCCTGGCGCTTCTTCCTGACGCGCGACACCAAGGCGTGGCGCGGCAGCGAGGATATCTGGGGCAACTCGCTGGCGTGGGCCATGTCGGCCGGACTGACGTACGGGTTCTAGCGCGAAGGCGCCGCTCCCTTGTGCGCGAAGGCGCCGCTCCCTTGGGGGCGGCGCCTTCTTCATGTCCGGGATCGAGCCGCCGGCCCGTCAGGTGCGGGAGTCGCCCGCTCCCCGCATCGCCGCGTACCACAGCAGGTCTCCCAGCGGCAGGACGGGCGGCGTGGGATGCGGCAGCGACGCCAGGCCGTCGGCGATCTGCCCCAGGCAGCCGGGATTGGCGGTGACCACCAGGTCGGCCCCCGTGGCGGCGAGGTGGCGCGCCTTGCGCTCCCCCAGTTCCGCGGACAGTCCGGGATGGCGCAGGCCCCACGCGCCACCGCTGCCACAGCAGGCGTCGGCTTCCCCCGGCTCGAGCAGGACCAGACCCGGCACCGCGCGCAGCAGGGCCCGCGGCTCGGCCACGATGCCCTGGCCGTGCCGGGCGTGGCATGGGTCGTGGAGCGCCACCTTCAGGGGCACCGCGCCGAACGGCGGGCGATCGCCGGCGCGGGCCAGCCAGGCGATCGCATCGACCTGAGGCGCCGGCAGCCGCTCGCCGTAGCCGCGGATCGCCACGCCGCACCCGGCGGCCTCGGTGACGAGGGCCGTCACGCCGTCTTCGTCTCCGGCGCCGCCCCAGGCCGCCAGGTTCCGCTCGCGCAGCTCTTCCGCGCGCCGCGGCTGGTCGCCGTGGGCGGCCAGCGCGCCGCAGCAGGCCGTGCCCGCCGGCTGCACCACTTCGGCGCCCGCCCACCGCGCCAGATCGCGCAGGCGACGCGACGACTCCGGCAGCAGGCCGTCCGCGGCGCACCCGGCAAACCAGAGCACGCGCTCGCGGGGCGCCGCGGCGGCCGGCAGCGCGCAGGTCGGCGCTTCACCGTGGCCGCACAGCCTGTCCAGGCATCGGGCCAGTTCGCGGTCGGACCGGGGTGCGCGGGGCACCGAGCCGACCAACCGGCCGATCGTGGCGATGACATGGCGGCGCCCGGCCAGGCGGCCACGCCACCGCGGTCCCAGCAGGGCGCGCAAGGCGCCCCTGCCCACGGCGGCCAGCGTCCCGATGGCCGCCAGCACGGCCGGCTCGTCCAGGCGCCCCAGAAGGACCCCGGGCACGGCCGCCGGCGCCGGCCCAGACGGCGCCGCCAAGCGCACGGCATCCTCTAGCAGCGAGGCCGGCACGCCGCTCGGGCACGCCGCGGTGCAGGCCTGGCACCCGATGCAGGTGGCCAGCGCCCGGCTGACCGTGGGGTCGATGGCAGGCCCGTCCGCGGGCTGCGCCAGCAGGTCCCCCAGCAGGAGCAGGCGTCCCCGCGGGGACATCGTCTCGTCCCCCGTGGCCAGCCAGGTGGCGCACACCGGCAGGCACAGCCCGCACTGGACGCAGCGCCGCAGCAGGGCGTCCAGCTCGTCCCGGCGCCCGTCCAGGCGCGTGTCGGGCCGCGGGTCACGCATCGCCGCCCCCTGTCAGCCAGCCTGGCCCGCCAAGCTTCCCCTCCGGGTCGAAGGTTCGCTTCAACCCGCGCAGCACATGGAGCGGCGACCCGGGCGGTGGCGGCGGCAGTGGCGCGCCGTGGCCGTTGCGCCAGGCGATGTCGGCACGCCAGCCCTCGGCGGCGACCGGCGCACAGCCGGGCAGCCACACCACGCGCGGACCGTGCTGCCACAGGAACCGATCCGGACCGGGCGGCAGCAACGCCGTGCCCGCACCGGCCACCGGCTGCCAGGCCGTCCAGTCGGCAGAGCCAAGGCACCAGCCGGGAGCCTCCAGCTCCGACAGCAGCGCGGCGGCCTCACCGACGTTGGCCCGGCGGGCCTCGACGACGGCGCCGCCGGACCCGGCAGGCAGCAGCGGCTGTGTGCCGCCGCCGAGCGCCAGCACCCGGGTCGGGACGCCGGCCGGGCTGCGCTCGATGACCACCTGCAGGCCGGCCAGGGGGTCGCAGCCCGCCGCGAGGGCGGCCAGCCAGACGCTCCCGCCCGGCCCCGAATGACCTGCCGGGGCCACGGCCGGCGCGCCTCCTGCATCGCCGTCGCCAGGGGCCGTCCACGACCAGCCCCAGCATCCGGCCGGGGCCGGCCGCAACTGGAGCGTCACCGCACGCAGGGTGGCCAGGGTGCCGCCCGACCCGCACAGCAGCCGCAGCAGGTCGTAGCCGGCGACGTTCTTGGCCACCGCCGCCCCCGCGTGGAAGGCGCGGCCGTCGCCGGCCTCGGCCCACGCCTCCAGCAGCAGGTCGCGCGCCGTCGCCCGCGCCAGCAGCATCGGCCCCTCCAGGAGCCTCGCCACCGCCTCGCCGATCGTGCCGCCACCGTCCAGGCCCGGCGCCGGCTCGCGGCCGGCCAGGCCCAGCGGCAGCCACAGGCCGTGCGCGAGGACGGCCTCCTGCAGGTCGGCGACGGGGGTCCCGGCCGGCGCCGTCACGGCCAGGCTGTCGACGTCCACGCGCAGCGAGGTGGGCCTGGAAGGAATCGCGGCGTACCTCACCGCGGGGCCGGCCGCGGGCAGGGCCTTGCCCGGGTTGAGGCGGCCGGCCGGGTCGAACACGTCCTTGATCCCGCGCAGCAGCGATGCCGACACCGCATCGACCTGCCACGGCAGCGCGTGCACCTTCTCCAGCCCCACGCCGTGCTCGCCGGTCACGCTGCCGCCCCGGCGCAACGCGGCCTTGATGATGGCGTCGGCGGCCGCATGGGCCCGCTCGCGGTCGCCTGCGCGCCGCTCGTCGTAATGGACCGCGGGATGGAGGTTGCCGTCGCCCGCATGGAACGCCGTCGCGATCTTCACGTCGAACCGCGCGCGCACCTCCTGGATCTCGCGCACGAGCCCGGACAGCTGGCCGAGGGGCACGACGACGTCCATGCTCACGTAGTTCGGCGACAGGCGACCGACGGCGCCGAACGCGCGCTTGCGGCATTGCCACAGCGCCAGCCGCTCGGCGGCGTCGGCGGCGGCGCGCACCGCGCGCGCTCCCGCGCCGAGCAGCACGTCGGTGGTCGCGCGGGCGCCCGCGTCGGCGGTCGCCGCCGGTCCGGCCAGTTCCGCGATCATCACGGCCTCGACGTCGAGCGGCAGCCCGAACGCGAACGCCTGCTCCACGGTGGCGATCATCGCCTGGTCGATGATTTCGACCGCGACGGGCAGCACTCCCGCCTGCAACAGGCGCGGCACCGCCGCGGTGGCCGCCTCCAGGGCCGGGAACTCGGCCAGCAGCGTGCGCACCGCCGCCGGCTCGGGCGTCAACTGCAGCCACGCGCCGGTGACGATGCCGAGCGTGCCCTCGCTGCCGCACAGCAACCCGCGCAGGTCCAGGCCGCGCGCGACGGCCACCGGTTCACCTGTGCTCCACGGGCGGCCCTCGGCGTCGCACCAGTCCAGGCTGCGCAGGTGGTGGCTGGTCACGCCGTGGCTGAGGCAGTGCGGGCCGCCCGCGTTCTCGGCGATGTTGCCGCCCAGCGTCGAGGCCGCCTGGCTCGAGGGATCGGGCGCGAAGTGCAGGCCGTGCGGGGCGGCGTGGCGCGAGACGGCGGCGTTGAGCACGCCCGGCTGCGCGCGCACGGCGCCGACCACGGCGTCGACGGGGCCCAGGCCCGCCAGGCGCGCCGTGGACACGGCGAGCGCGCCCGGCGGCGGCACGGCCCCGCCGCTGAGCCCCGTGCCGGCGCCCCGCATGACGACCGTGACGCCGGCCGCGGCGCACAGGGCCACGACGCGGGCCAGGTCCTCCTCGCTCGCCGGCAGCGCCACCGCCAGCGGCGTCCCCCACTGCAGGTGCGATGCGTCGCGCGCGTAGACCGACAACGCGGCCGGCCCGGTGAGCAGGCCGGACGGGCCGAGCAGCCGGCGGAATTCCGCCACCAGGCGATCGCGCGCCTCAGGCATCAGCGCTCCCTCCGGCCGCCGCCCTGCGCAGGGCCATCGCCAGCAGTCCGGACATGTCGTCCGCCGGTGCCGCCGCCGGCGCCGGGATCGTGTCGGCCGGGATTCCCCTGCCCTCGAGCAGCGCCTCGACGGCGGGCGCCAGCGCCGCGGCGCCCGCGCCGAACGCGTGCACGCCCAGCGCCGAGCCCGTCTCGGCGTCGCGGACGCACGTCACCCAGGCGCCGTCGTCGCCCGCCCGACCGACGAGGACGCGATGCCCGCGCTCGCGCGCGCCTTCGGCCGTCAGGCCCGCGGTCAGGGCCTCCATGAGGCCGGCGATGACCCGCGGCAGCATGAGGTAGCGCACCGGCGCCGGTGACCTTCCCGCCGCGCACGAGGCCACCACCTGCGCCTGCCGGGCCACCGCGGCGGGCGTCAGGGGCAGGGCCAGCGCCGCGCCCAGTGCGTGCAGGCGCGGCTCGGCCGTCTCGAGGCGGCTGTCCACCTGCACGAACCCCAGGCGGTCCGCCAGCGCGCGCGTGTGCTCGAGTCCCGCGCCGTCCAGGTCCGGCCGCACGCCCAGCGCCGGCACCGCCTCGGCCGCGGCCAGCCCGACGTCCGCGCCGGCGCCGCGG
>CAINDZ010000112.1 GCA_903847545.1 uncultured bacterium
GCGAGGTGCTCGAGATCCTGTTCCCGGAGGAGGCCGCGACATGGCAGGCGTACCTGTGAGGCGCCGGCGCGCGCTGCTGAGCGTGACGGACAAGACCGGGCTCGAGACGCTGGCCCGCGGGCTGGCGGCGCACGGCCACGAACTGTTGGCCTCGGGCGGGACGGCGACCGCGCTGCGGGGCTGGGGGCTCGAGGTGACCGACGTCGATGCGGTGACCGGCTACCCCGAGATCTTCGGCGGGCGCGTCAAGACGCTGCACCCCGCCATCCACGGCGGCATCCTCGGGCCCGACGAGGCGTCCTTCGCGGCCGTGGCGGAGCTCGGCATCGCGCCGATCGACATCGTCGTCGTGAACCTGTACCGCTTCGCGCAGGCCCGCGCCGAGGGCGGCGACGAGGCGCAGCTGGTGGCGAAGATCGACGTCGGCGGGCCGACCATGCTGCGCGCCGCCGCGAAGAACTTCGCGCGCGTGACCGTCGTGCCCGACCCGGCGCATTACGCCGAGGTGCTCGCGGAGCTGGACGCGCACGGCGGCACGACCACGCTCGAGCTGCGGCGGCGCATGGCGGCCGCCGTCTTCCGGTTGACCGAGCGCTACGACGACGCGATCGCCGACTGGCTCGAGGGCGTGACCGGTCGTGTCGACCACGGCACCGCGCTGCGGTACGGCGAGAACCCCCACCAGGGCGCGCGCATGTTCCTGCCCGGCGGCGGCGACCTCGCCTCGGTGGGACTCACGCTGCACGGGGGCAAGGAGCTCTCGTATAACAACCTCGTGGACCTGGTCGCGGGCCTCAAGCTGGCCGGCGACTTCAGCGAGCCCTGCTGCGCGATCCTCAAGCACACGAACCCGTGCGGCTTCGCGGTGGGCGACCCGGCGCGCGCGCTGGGCCTGGCCCTGCGCTGCGACCCGGTGTCGGCGTTCGGCGGCGTGTTCGCGTTCAATGCGCCGATCGACGACGAGGCGGCCGCCGTGCTGGCCGAACGCTTCCTGGAGATCATCGTCGCGCCGTCGTACTCGGAGGCGGCCCTGGCCCGCCTGACGCGCAAGAAGAACGTGCGCGTGCTGTCGGCCGACCTGCCGCGCTTCCTGGCCGCCACGCGCGGGCGCACGCGCGCCTGGGGCGGCCTCGTGCTGAGGCAGGACGAGGACGAGGGATTCCCCGAGCTCGCCGACTGGCGCCTGGCGGCCGGCCCGGAGCCGGACGCCGCCACCGCAGCCGGCCTGGCGCTGGGCTGGAAGGTGGCCAAGCACGGCAAGAGCAACGCGATCGTGCTGGTCGACGGCGATGCCACCGTGGGCTGCGGCTTCGGGCAGATGAGCCGCGTCGACTCGACGGAGATCGCGATCAGCAAGGCGCGGGCGCAGGGCTTCGACCTGCAGGGAACCCTCGCGGCCTCCGACGGGTTCTTCCCGTTTCCCGACGGCATCGAGAAGCTGGCCGCCGCGGGCGTGCGCGCGGTCGTGGCGCCTGCCGGGTCGATCCGCGACGACGAGGTGGCCGCGCGCGCGGGCGAACTGGGCGTGACGTTCATGCTGGCGGGGCGTCGCCACTTCAACCATTGAGCGACGGGCCGCCGCTTCCCGGTGCGCCCGGCTTTTCGTAACTTGTCCACTGGGGCCGGGCGCCGTCGCCCGGCCCCGCCGTGAAAGGAGACCGGACATGCGCACGCGACGCTCGTTCATCACGACCACGCCGCTGCGCCTGCTTGCCGGCCTCCTGTTGATCATTGCCGGGCTCGCGCTCGCCGCGCCCGGCGCTGCCGCCGCCGACGACGTGCATGCCTGGCGCGCCGCCCGGCGGCAGTCGCTGCGCGCGCGCTGCGGGGCCGCGGCCAAGGCGCTCGGCGAGCCGGGTGCCGCGCCGGCGCAGGTGAGCATCCTCGTCATCCCTGTCGATTTCGCCGACCATCGCCTGCCGGACGGCTGGGACCCCGCGACCCTGGCGCCGCGGTTGGGGGCGACAGGCGGGCAATCCCTGCGACACTACTTCGACGTGGCCTCGGCCGGACGCTGCACCGTGCTGCCGGTGACCGCCCCGGTGGCGCGCCTGCCCGGCGAGGCGCGCGACTACTCGGACGTGGGACTGAACGGCTTCACCCGCACGCAGGCGCTGGCCCGCGCGGCGATCGCGTCGGTGGTGGGCGCGGGCTTCGACCTGCGCCTGGCCGACAACGACGGGCCCGACGGCCGCCCCGGCACCCCGGACGACGACGGCTGGGTCGACGGCGTGCTGATCCTGCACGCGGAACAGGGGCAGGAGAACGACGCCGATTCCGGCATAATCCAGGCGCTGCAGTACATCCTGGCCGAGCCCGTCTTCGCCGACGGCGTGGGGGTGAGCGCCTACGCGGTGGCAAGCCTTGCCAGCGGGCCGGGCATCTGGGCGCACGAGACGGCGCACCTGCTGGGGATGGAGGATCGCTACGACCCCCTGCTGCCCCCGGTCGCGGGCGCCGGCGACCTCGCGGGCGCGGGCGGCCTCGGCGTGTTCAGCCTGATGGCGTCCGGCGCACTCGGCACGGGCGGGGGCTGGCAGCCCGCGCTGCCGGATGCGTACTCGCGCGCGGCGGTCGGCTGGGCCGACGTCGCCACGCTCGACACGAGCCCGGCGACCGGCGACACCCTCGGGGCCGCGCCCGCCCCGGCTGGGGTCGCGCGCCTGTGGACCCGGACGGGTACGGGACCGGAGTTCCTTCTGCTGGAAGCGCGCGATCCCGCGGCCGTCGCACCGTTCGACGCCGCCGTGCCGGCCGGGCTGTGCGTGCTGCACGTCGACGAGGATGTCGCCGAGGGCGCGTGGGCCGAGGACGGCCCGGGGCAGTGGCACCTGCGGGCGCGACTGGTCGAGGCCGACGGCAGTGACGGACTGCGGCAGGGCGATGACGCCGGCAACGCGGGCGACGTGTTCCCCGGCGCGGCCGGCGTCGCGGCCCTGACGCCGGCGACCACGCCGTCGACGGACGGTTACGCCGGCGCGAGCGGCGTCGCGCTGACCGGCATCGCGCCGGTCGCCGGCGGCATGGTCGTGCGCGCGTCGGCGGCCCCGTCTCCGTGGCTGACGTTCGACGCCTCGTGGGGCAGCGGCCTGCAAAGCGCACTGTCGCTGGCGGCCCGCGTCCATGACGGCGAGGTGACCGCGCTCACGCTGCGGGTCGAGGCGGTGGGGGCGACCAGGTGGGGCAGCTTCGAGGGCGGCGCCTCCGCCGCCGAGGTGCCGCTCGTCGCGGGTACGGACGGCTTGTGGCGACCGGTGTCCGGGCCGGTCTGGGAGATGCTGCCCGGGTTGCCGCCCGACGCCTGGGACACCTTTCGCTACACGTTGTCCGGCAGCGGCGTCGCGACGGTGGTCGATGACCGCCCGTGGGTGTGGGGCGGGACCTTCCTCACGCTCGCCTTCGAGCAATCGTGGCCCGGCAGCTGGGAGACCGACCAGCCCGATGGGCCCGGCACGTCGTGGCGCCGCTGGACCGGCGCCGATTCCCCGGCGGCGGGCGGGAGCCCGGTGCTGGTGTGCACGGGCGACGCGGCCGCCGGCGCCGACTGGCCCGCCGTCAGCTACAGCAACGGCGGCCACGCCACGCTGACGAGCGGCCCCCTGGCGCCCGGGGTGCTCGGCGTGCGCCTGCTGCACTGGGTCGACGTGGAGGCCCTGCCCGACGGCACCCCGATGGACGGCGCCTCCATCGCCTGGGTGGGACCGGACGGTCTCGAGATGCCCGCCACGCCGCTTCACGGCTGGCCCGCGCGCGTCGACCCGACCTCCAGCAGCGCGCTGCGCGGGCGCGGCGCCTTCGGTGGCCCGCCGGGCGAGTTCGTCAGCGGCGACGAGCCGCTGTGGCGCACCGACATCATTCCCGTGCCCGCGACAGGGCCCGGGCCGTGGCGCCTGCGCCTGGAGTTCGCCGCGAACGGCCTGTGGCGCGGACGCGGCTGGCTGGTCGGGCGCTGCGAGGCCCTCACCGACGGGCCGCTGACGGACTACGACGAGGCCCCCCGCTGGACGACCGGGCTGGCCTGGGACTGGACCTGGCCGAGCGGCGTCTCCTCGCCTCGCGTCGACGTGCAGGCGCGCGCCTTGCCTGACGGCGCGTTCACGACCATCCTCGCCGACGAGGAGGGACCGGTGCCCGCGGCGCGCATCCTGCCGCTGCTGGACGGACCGGCGGGCGCGCGCCACGAAGTGCGCGTCGTCGGTCCCACGCTGTGGGGAAGCCTCGCGCTGCCGCCGGTGGCCGTGTACGCTGACGGCGGCGAGGTGGTCGCGACCACGCTGGATGCCCCCTGGCCCAATCCGGCGAAAGGGGACCTGCACTTCACGCTGCGCATCCCCGATGGGCATGGGGCCGTGCTGAAGGTCCACGACCTGGCGGGACGTCTCGTGCACGAGCGCGCGGTGGCGCCCGGCACGGTTTTCGCGCTGTGGGACGGCAGCGACGACCGGGGGCAACGGTTGCCCTCCGGGACATATTTCCTGACGCTGGACGGCGCCGGCGCGCCGGTGACCCGCAAGGTGGTGCTGTGGCATTGAGACATCCGCTCCGCGCGTGCGTGCTGGGCTGTGCGCTGGCCCTGGCGGCCGTCCCCGTCAGGGCGGCCCCCCTGTTCGATCCCTGGCTCGAGCGCTTTCAGGTCGGCGCGGTGACCAGCACGGCCCCGCTGCGGCTGGAGGACGGGTACCCCGCGGGCCTGCTGGCGCCGGCACGGCCGGACACCGCCTGGGTGCGCGCGGCGTTGCGCTGCCTGGCCGACGAACCGACGCCGGCGGCGGGGACCGACCTGGCGCGTCGCTGGCTCGCGGCGCGCGGCGGCGATTCCAGGGCGTCCCTCGAGGCCGCGCGTCGCGCCGTCGCGGTTTTCGCCGACACCAGCAGTTCC
>CAINDZ010000113.1 GCA_903847545.1 uncultured bacterium
CCCTGACGGCCGGTAAGGAAAAACCATAGCAAAATGCTCGGGAATTAATTGATACAATCCCCCCCTTGTCTCACGTGTTCTTCTTGGGGGGAGAATGACCATGTCCAACCTGCATCGCGCGGGCCGTCACCCCGTGACGGCGGGCGCCGCCCTGGCTGCGGCGCTGTTGATCCTCGTTCCATTGCGTTCCCTGGCCGTGCCCGTCTTCGAGGCTCCGTTCCGCGAGTTCACCGCGGGGACCGAAGCGGTGGCCATCGCGCCCGGCGACTTCGACGGCGACGGCATGCTCGACGTGCTGGTGTCGATCGATGCGCCGTCGATCGATCTCGTCTTCATGCGCCAGAACCCGGACCACACCTTCAGCGCGGCCGGCAGCTGGAGCCCGCCCGCCTTCCTGCACGAGCTGGCGGCGGGCGACTTCGACGGCGACGGCCACCTGGACGTCGCGGGGATCAGCTACGCCGACTCGGTGCACGTGCTGTTCGGCAACGGTTTCGGCGGCGCCACGGGCGCCGTCACCTCGCGCGAGGCGCCGCCCGGCGCCCTGACGATCTCGCGCGCGAACCTGAACGGCGCCTTCGACGGCGACGACCTGGTGGTCACGTCCTACTGGTGGGCGCAACTGCGGACCTACGTCGGCGGGGTGGGCGCGATTACGCCGGTGACGTCCTACTCGATGCTGGGCGCCCTCGCCGCGGTGGGCATCGGCGACCTCGACGGCGATGGCGACGACGACTTCGTCACGGCGCACGAGACGCTCTCGGTCTCGCAATTGCTCTACACGGACGGCAGCGGCGGCATCGCCTCGGCGTCGACCCTCTCGTTCAGCCCGTACTATTCCGGCGCCGCGGCCATTCGCGACGTTTCGGGGGACGGCGAACCCGACGTGCTGGTTGCGTCCTCCGGCGGGGTGGGCATGGCCGTATATCTCGCGCTGGGGTCCGGGACGTACACGCCGCCATCGTACTACGGCGGCGCGGTGGGCTCCGCCTACTTCTCGCTGGACTGCGGCGACCTCGACGGTGACGGCGATCCCGACGCCGTCATGGGCGGATCGCCCTCGCGCGTGCTGCTGAACCTGGGTAACGGTACATTCGTCGCGCCGGGCGAGACTGCATTCCCGCCGGGCGTCCACAACTTCGGCGAGGTGCGCGCGGTCGATTTCGACGCGGACGGCAAGCTCGACGTGATGTCGGTCGGCAACTACGGCGCCACGCTGCTGGCGGCGCACGGCAACGGCGACGGCACGTTCGGGACGAACCTGCTGGTGCCCGCCGCAATGGCGGACCGCGCCCTGCTGGTGGATGTCGACGGCGACACGCACGACGATCTGGCCGTCATCGACGGCGGCACGGCGACGTTCCAGGTGCTGCCGCGCGCCGGCGCCGCCTTCGGATCGCCGGTTCCCACCTCGCTGCCGGCGCAGCCGTCCGGCCTGGCCACGGGCGACTTCGAGCCCGATGGCCACCCCGACTTCGTCACGGCCACGCCCTCGAACGGCCTCGTCGAGGTGCTGTCGAACGACGGCCTCGGCGGCGTGGTGTCGACGGTGTCGCTGGGCACCGGCGAGTATCCGACCAACGTGGCGGTGGGCGACCTCGACGGCAACGGGCTGGACGACATCGTGGCCATCTGCTCGAGCAGCGGCGAGTCCGCGCCCGCAGGTGCGCAGGGCCCCGCCTCGCCGCAGGCGGTCGAGGGCATCAGCGTGTTCCTCAACGCGGGCGGCCTGTCCTTCATGCCGCCGGTGTTCACGGCCCTGGGCAACTGCCCCGTCGCCGCGGTGGTCGCGGACGTGACCGCCGACGGCGTCGCGGATCTGGTCGTGGCGCTGGCCTGCCTGCCCGAGGTGCAGGTCCTGCGCGGCCTCGGCACGGGCGGCTTCGCCTTCCCGCTTTCGCTCGCGGTCGGCCAGTCGTCGTCGGACGTTGCCGTGCGCGATCTCGACAGCGACGGCCTGCCGGACATCGTGGCCGTGGACAACTCCGGCTGGGTGTACTCCTTCCGCAGCCTCGGGGGAGGCATGTTCGCCGCGGCTGCGTCCGTGGCGTCCAGTCCCGGTGCCAACCATCTCGTCGTGCGCGACCTCGATGCCGACGGCCTGCCCGAGGCGGCCACCCTTTCGACGGCCGGCATCGTTGCGGTGCATCCCGGCGTGTCCGGCGGCTCGTTCGGGTTGCCCCAGGGTTACGGCGTGCACACCGGCGCCAGCTGCCTGCTCGCGGGCGACATGGACGGCGATGCCGACCCGGACCTGCTCGTGCCCTCGTGGAGCGCGTCGGACCTGCAGTTCCTGCGCAACGCCTCGCCGCCGGGATGGCCCGCCGGCGTGGGTGACGGGCCCACGTTCGCTGCCGGCATCCTCGACGTGCTGCAGCCCGCACCGAACCCGGCCAGCGGCGCCACGCAGCTCGCCTTCCGCCTGGGCGCGGCGCAGCGCGTGAGCATGGATGTCTTCGACGTGCGCGGCCGCCTCGTGCGGCGACTGCTGGAAGGAAGCGCGCTGGGCGAGGGCAGCCACGGGCTGGCCTGGGACCTGAAGGCCGGCAACGGGGCCCCGGTGCCGAACGGTGTCTATTTCGTGCGCG
>CAINDZ010000114.1 GCA_903847545.1 uncultured bacterium
CGTCCTCGACGGCCGGCGCGGCGCTCAGCTTGGGCAGGAAGCCCTGGCACTGGGGACAACGAAACCAGACGACGCCGTCGTCGTCACCATCACCAGTGGGCACGACTTCCATGTCGAGCCACTGCTTGCAGACAGAGCAGAATTGCCGGGACTTCATGGTATGGCGATGGCCTAGGGAGCGATCCTGCAGCAGCCGTCCGCCTCGTCCTTGCTCAGGTAGCGCATCCCGCAGACAAGGCACTTGTTCGGCCCGTCGATGCGCCCCTCGCTTTCGGCCTTGGACAGCAACCTCTCGTACTTCACGAAGCTCTCGTCGCGGACTAGCACATCATCTTCCTTGACGCCGGCCATTGGCTCCTCCTTGGCTCCGGTTCCGCGTCCACGCCTCGACGTCGTCGCGCGCAGCAACGGCACCAATGGGCGTTCGGCGCATGGTACGACACGCACCTGACGGCGTCAACCGGCTCTTGCCGGCGCGGCATGAAAGTTGAAAGTCGTTGCGGGGGCGCGGGCTGGGCGCGTGGAAAGGTCAGGACTCGGCGACGCGGGAGGCCAGCTGCGGCGCCGCCGTCCCGGCGCGGGCGGCCATGATGCCGTCCAGCCGGTACAGGTCGCCCAGGTCGACCAGGCCGAGTTCGGTCGCCCGCGTCAGGGCCTCGCCGAGCACGCCGGCGGTGGCCAGGGCGTCGGCCGCGGCGCGATGCGGGTTGTCGTGGACGATGTTGAACCGCCGCGCGAGGTCGGGCAGGCTGCGGCTCGAGAGCTCGGGCCACATCTGCCGCGACAGCTGCAGCGTGCACAGGCCCGTCACCGCGGGGTGCGCGATGCCACGCCGCGCGAACTCCCAGCGCAGGAACGGCAGGTCGAAGCGGATGTCGTGCGCCACGAAGACGCGCCCGTCGAGCAGGCCGGCCAGGCGCTCAGCGATGTCCGAGAATGTCGGCGCGCCCTCGAGGTGCTCGTTGCGGATGCCTGTCAGGCGCGCCACCCAGGGCGGGATGGGCCGGTCGCTCCAGACCAGCGTCGAGAAGGACTCGACGGCGCGGCCGCCGCGCACGATGCACAGGCCGATCTCGATGATCTCGTCGACGCCGATGACGCTGCCGGTGGTCTCGAGGTCGACCACCGCGAACTCGGCCGTGTCGAGCGCCTGCGTCATCAGCGGCGAGGCGAAGACCGTCCAGCAGTGGTCGTGGGTCTCGACGAAGCGGGGGTCGCTGGACAGCAGGGCGCGCACCACGACCTGGGTCTCGGGCATCTCGTGCCGACGCGCCCCGAACAGCCGTCGGGCGATCGCGGGCGTGGGCAAAGGCTTCTGCTGCCCGAGCAGGAAGTCGTGAGCTTCCGCCCGGAAAGCGCTCAGGTCGTTGGTGTGCATGGGGTAATCATACCACGCCGCGAGGAGCGAGGTCAATCGGCACGGCCCAGCGCCGGCCGGGCGCCCTTCCCGTGCGCCACCAGCTCCATGACCTCGACCCTGACCCGGGCCGGCGGCGGCCGCAGGCGCCCCCCGGGCCGGTCCAGGGAAGAGTCCGCGCGCACCCGCTCGGTGGCGTAGGCCAGGCCCAGGAAGGGCAGGTCGGGGTTCGTCGCGGCCGTCAGTTCCCGCGTGGTCACCTGGCGCAGGTTCCCGGCCGGGAGCGCCGCCACCTGGGTGTCGGCCGCGGCCATCACCGACTGGTCGCACACGTACTGGATGCCCCCGACGACCCGCGTCGTGGGCTGGCCCTTCGTGACCGTGGCGGCCCGGAAGTCCTCGTTGAGGGTGTCGGCCACCAGGGGGTCCTGGCGCAACTGCGCCGCGTCCAGCGTCGTCGCCTTGCCGCCGGCCCACTGGCGGGCTTCCAGCACATGGTCCAGCAGGCTGCCCGACCGCGCGAGCAGCTTGCGCGACAGGCGCAGGCGCAGGCCCTCCCCCCGGACCGGGACCAGGCGCCCGCCGGGCTCCTCGACCAGGGGCAGCACCTCGACCAGCCAGGCCTGGTCGTCGGTCCCGGCGGCGCGGTCCAGGCAGGCCACGCGCGTCAGGCTGGTCTCCTGCCTGCCGCCCGCCGTCACCTGGAACCGGAAGTCGGCCCACTCGCCCTCGGCCAGGCGCAGGGGCACGTTCGGCTGCCGCCACAGCGTGAAAACGTCGAGGGCGCGGACCGGCCGCACCCCCGACGCCGCGAAGAGGAACACCAGGGCGGCGGTGCGCAGCGCGCCCGCGGCCCTAGTGCTTGATCTTCTCCCAGTAGGTCGCATAGTCGAACCCGGGGCTGTTGGCCTTGTCGTGGCAGGCGACGCACGAGTTGCGCGCCTGCAGCCGCCACTTGCCGTCACGGGCATGCGACGTGCCGTAGCCGTGGCACGCCTCGCACTGCACGTTCACCAGGCTGTTGAACGGGCGCTCGTCCGAGTAGCCGTTCTTGTACTGGTAGCCCGTCGTGTGGCAGACCAGGCAATCGGGCTCGGTGCTCTGGCCGTCGCCGCGCAGCGACGTGAACGCGCGCCGGTGCCCGGTCTCGGCGTACTTCTTCCAGGCGTCCTCGTGGCAGTTGAAGCACGTGCGGTCGCCCAGGAACTGCTCCTTGTCCGAGCCGTACACGCGGGGATAGGCCGCGCGCTTGGCGTCCTTGAATGCCACCAGGTCGGTCTTGAACTTCTCGACCTTGGCCAGCACCTCGGGGTCGTCCGGCATCTTCTCGTCGAAGTCGATCATGCCGACGTCGATCGCCATCACGCGGCCAGTCTGCACCTCGATGAAGAGGTCGGCCTTGCCGAGGAAGCGCCCCTCGTACGACGAGCCGAACACGGCGGTGTCGTTGATGATCCGCTCGGTCTCGATGTTGCGGAACGTGTGGCCGATGACGCAGATGTCGACGCCCTTGAGGTCCTTGAGCAGCGTCTCGGTGCCCGTCTCGCCCAGGTGCGACAGCAGCACGACCGACTCGCACTCCTTGCGCAGGCGCGGCAGCAACTCGTTCAGCGTCGCCGCCGGGTCGTCAACCTTGAACAGGCCCTCGCCGCCGGTCAGCGTCATGATCTGCTCGGCCGGGTCCATGACGCTGGTGATGCCGTACTTGATGCCGCCGCGCTCGACGATGCGGTACGCGGGCAGCAGCAACTCGCCCGTCTTCGCATCGCGCACGTTGGCGTTGACGAAGGGCAGGTTGTTCTTCGTCATCATCTCGCGCAGGAAGTCGACGCCGTAGTTCAGGTCCTGCTCGCCGAGGCCGATCGCGTCCATCCCGAAGGTGCCGAGCACCTCGCACAGGAAGCGCGTCTGCTCGCGCTCGTTCTGGTTGCGCGGACCGAAGAGGTCGCCCGCGTCCACCTGCAGCAACGGCTTGTTCTCCTGCCAGACCTTGTCCATGAAGGCAGCCCGCCGGGCCAGCCCACCGCGCTGGTGGGATTTTCAGCCACAGGGCTCGACTTTGCCCTTGATGTCGCTCAGGTAGAGCAGGCTGATGTTCTTCCAGTCGCGGTGCGGACCGGGCGCGGCCTTGGGCGCGGACCCCGGGCCCGCCGCCAGCGCGGCGACGGCCACCAGCATCACGCCGGCGCCCGCCAGCGCGAGCCAACCCTTCTTCGGGTGCATCGGCAAACCTCTGGTTCAGCGTTCGAGAGCGAACGGAATCTGCATGCGCAGGGGCGCTGCGTCAGGAAGACGTCCAACCCCGTGCGAAGCGATGAGTTCCTAATTCTACGCCCGCCGGGCGGCAGTGGCAACCGGGCAGTGGCCGCAAGGGGGCAAAGGGCAGGGCGCCCCCGCGGGGGCGCCCCTCGATGGTGCGTGACCGGCCGGACCCCTGGGCCCGCGGTCCGGACGGTGGCCGGCGCCGCCCCGGCGGGCGTCACTTGGCGATGCGCTCCTTCAGGCTCTTGCCGGCCGAAAAGGCGGGATAGCTGCCCCCCGGGATGACGATGTCCTCGCCGGTCTGTGGATTGCGCCCGGCCCTCTTCTTGCGGCGCCGCCGCTCGAAGGTGCCGAAGCCCGTGATCTGGACCTTGTCCCCCTGCGCCACGGCGCCGGCGATGATGCCTTCGCGCGGGGCCGTCGAGAACAGGGCGTCCACGGTGCGGCGCGCGGCCGCCACACTGGTCCCGGTGCGTCGGGCCACTTCCTCGATGAGCTCCGTCTTGTTCATGGTCGTCGCCTCCTTTCGCGGGACATCAGACAACCATAAAGAAATCCTGTCAACGGAAAAGGGGTTTTCCGGAGGCGGCGCGGGCCGGGGCAGGAAGGGCGGACAGGGGCGGACGGCTAGTAGAGGCCGCCGCCGAGTCCGTCACCGAGCGAGCCCATGTAGTCCTCGCGGCCGCGGGTGAACTTCAGGCTGGGGATGGCGGTCAGGTAGACCCGGAAGCCGAACTGGCTGTCGACCGCGCTGACGGTGCGGTTGAACTCGAGGCGCCAGCAGTGGAGGTCCCTGCCGAGCGTGTACTGTTGGCGCAGGGCCGCCCCGGTGACCAGGTCGAAGGAGGTCTGGTAGCTCAGCTCCCAGTAGCGGCTCAGGTTGGCGCGCACCGAAACGTTGGCGCTGGCGCGCCGGTCGCCGGTGCTGTTCATGTACGAGTACGACAGCGAACCGCTCGCCTGGAACGGCAGGTAGCGCCCGCCCTCGGTCAGGTCGCGCTTGCCGCGGCCGAGGGCGTCGCCGTTCGCCAGGCCGCGGTCGGCCTCCTCGTCGAACTCGGCGTCGGTGCCCGCGAACACGCTGCCGTCGGCCCCCGGGTTGCGGCCGTCCGGCACCTTGCCCTCGGTCTTCGGGCCGGCGCCCGTGGTGTCGGCCCCCGCGGCCGGCAGCCCCAGGCGCTCGATCGCCGGGTTGCGCCGCCGCTCGGCCTCGGCCTCGACCTTGCCGAGGTCCACGCGCCCGCCGAAGCTGACGCCGTAGCTGAAGCGCGTGTCCTGCAGGGCCAGGGTCCGGGCGTCGATGGTGTTGCTCACCTTGAGCTGCAGGTAGCGGCTCTGGCCGGGCTTGATCGTCAGGCCGCTGGCGATGTCGGCCCAGCGTTCGCCGGCCGGGCGGCGCGGGTTGTAGCTGGTGCCGAGCGTCCAGTCGATCACGCCGTCGAGCTTCTTGTCGTCCGTCGTCGAGTCGGCGCCCGCGGGCCGGTACTTCACGTCGAACCGCTGGTCGAGGGACAGGCTGAGCGAGGTGCTGTACGGCTGCTTGTCGCCCAGCGACGGCGACACGCTC
Organism: uncultured bacterium; assembly: GCA_903847545.1. GTDB lineage: Bacteria > Krumholzibacteriota > Krumholzibacteriia > LZORAL124-64-63 > LZORAL124-64-63 > CAINDZ01. The sequence goes on from CAINDZ010000114.1 coordinate 5,187, forward strand.
CAGCTGCTGCCCATGCGCACGGTGTGGCGGATGGCGCGCAGGCGCCCGACCTCGACGGGGAACAGGCCGTACAGCGTGGTGCCCAGCGAGGCGCCGAACGAGACGGCCGGGCTGGTCGACTCCGTCCGCCCCGACAGCACCTGCCAGGATCCGCCGTCCGTGCCGTCGGGCAGCCAGCTGCGGCCTGACGTCGTTTCGCGCTGCCACGACTGCCGCGCCGTCGCGTTGAGGCCGAAGTTGAAGATGCCCAGCCGCGGCGGCTGGACGCGCAGCGACCAGTTGCCCGAGGCGCCGGTCGTACGGACGTCGTGTTCCTCGAAGCCGCGACGGTCCTGCTTGAACGTGTAGCCCTGCTGGAAGTAGGTGGCCCGCAGGATGTCGCCCAGCAGGCTGCCCTCGCGGCCCGAGGGCAGGGCCGGGCTCAGCGCCAGCTGCCGGAAGTTGAACGACAGCGACGGCAGCGTCATGTTGTAGATGAGGTTGTCGGTCGTGTTCAGGTCGTCGGTGGCGTTCACGCGCCCGTCGCGACTGGCGTTCAGGCTGGCGCTGACCAGCGACCAGTTGCGGCTCAGGTAGGCGCTCGACTTGAACTGGCCGCTGACGATGTCGCGCGAACCCGCGCCGGCCAGGTCGTTCCGGCTGAGGGTGTTCGAGGCCAGCCTGACGTCGGACCGGAACTGGTAGTCGTCGAGCAGGTTCGGCTGGTTGTGGTACCACGACAGCTGCCACTGGCGCGAGTCGTCGTCGTCCAGGCCGTCGCGGCGCGACCAGTCCAGCCCCCCGCTCCAGGCGTAGCGCTTGACGTAGCGCGTGGACGACCGCACGGCCACGTCGCTGTGCTCGTTGTAGTCGCCCTGCACCAGGAAGTCCAGGTAGTCGCTGATCGCGAAGTAGTAGCCGAGGTCGCGGATGTAGCGGCCCTCGCGGCTGGACCAGCCGAAGTCGAAGGTCGGGAAGAGCACGCCCGAGCGGCGCCCCTCCTGCAGGTTCTTGAAGTAGAAAGGCAGGGCGAAGATCGGCACGTTGCCGATCTTCAGGACGATCGGGGCGGCGACCACCTTGTCGCCCGGCTTCATCTTCATGCGCCGCGACCAGAAGTGGTAGTGCGGCTCGTCGAGGTCGCACGACGTCATGCGGCCGCCCTCGATCTTCATCGTCTGGTCGCCGAAGCGCCGGATGCCCTCGCCCACGTAGTAGTAGTCGTCGAACGAGGTCACGCCCGAATCGACGACGGCGGTGCGGTTGCGGAAGTTGTAGCCCATGCGCTGGCCGGTGACCTTGTCGTCGTCCTCGGCGATGGGCTCGCCCTTCGCGTAGAGCTCGCGCGTGTTCATGGCCAGGCGCACCTGACGCGCCTTCAGCTTCGTCTTGCCGTAGTCCAGCCGCCCCTGCCCGTCGATCGCCATCGTGCGCTCGCGCAGCTCGAACGTCACGCGGTCGCCGCCGTAGTCGACGAGCTCGGCCGCGGTCTCGAACGAGGGGCCCTTCCGCGCGGCCGTCGAGTCGCCGGCCGCGGGCGTCGTCGCCGTCGGCACGCCCGTCGAGTCGGCCGCGGCCGCCACCGAGTCGCCCGTTGCGAACCCGGCGGGGCGCTCCCACAACGAAACCTGCGCGAAGCGGTACTTGCCCACAGCCTTGCCCAGCACGCGGACCCGGCGCACCTCCTGGTCGCGGAAGTGCACGATGATGGTGTCGCCGGTGACGTCGTTGGTGGCCACCTCGCTGCCGACGTCCATCGGCGTGTAGACGCTGCGGGCCTTGCCCGTGACCTCGGTGCGGCGGATCTCCTCGTCCTCGAAGTCGATCGTGATGATGTCGCCCTCGAGCACGTCCTGGCTGGGCAGCCCGGCGTAGATGCCGGCCAGCGAGTCCGGGCCTGCGTCCGCCGTGCGCGCGTTTCCGGTGAGCACCACGCGCCGCAGCTGGTCGCCGGTGTACTCGAACTCGATCCGGTCGCCGGTCAGCACGGTGCCGCGGTTCAGCTTCACGCGGGGGGCTCCCGTCAGCACCAGGCGCTCGCGCCCGAGCGCCACGGCGGTGTCTGCGCGCGCGGTGCCCAGCGCCTGGCGGATGCGCACCGAGTCGATCATGACGATGCGGTCCTGGGCGCGGAACAGCCGCATCAGGCGCGCCTCGGCAACCAGCAGCCCGCCGCGCCGGTCGCGGCTGGTCAGCTCGGGTTGCCGGTCGACGACGGCCGAGTCGGCGTGGCGGTCGAAGAAGGCGTGCCCGCCGGTGACGAGGTTCGCGGCGCCGGGCTCGACGATGCGCACGTGACCGAAGGCCTCGCCCGTGGCGGTCTGCCGGTCCTGCGTGATCGTGTCGCCGCGCACGGTGTAGTCGGGCGAGACCAGCACCGCGTCGCCGCGCAGGCTGAGCCAGCGGCCGGCGCCGCGGCTGTCGCCCTCGGCCCCGGTCGCGGTGATGCCGTCCTCTTCGATGCGCACGTCGCCGGCGAAGTCGCCGGCATCGGCCCGCTGGTCGTAGCGCGCGCGCAGGCAGGTCAGCACCGAAGCGCCGCGCGTCAGGCGGACGTTCCCGTGCAGGTCGTAGGTGTCGGTGTCGCGATGGACGTAGGCGGTGTCCGCGGCGGCCGTCACCGAGTCGCGGTCGATGAAGGCCTCGCCGAAGAGGCACAGGACGGGACGGCCGTCGACGACCTGGTCGACGAGCTTGAGCGCCCGCACGCGCGATCCGGGGACCTGGGCGCCGGCGGGCGCGGCCGCGAGCGACGCCAGCGCCGCGAAGGCAAGCAGGAACCCGACCGTTGTGCGCCCGCCGTCGCGCATCAGGCGCCTTCCTGCGCCTTCTCGCGCGCAAGGCTGGCCGCCCCGACCGCCGCGGCCCGCGGACCCAATTCGGCCGGGACGATGGGCAGCCCCTGCGCCTCGGTGGCCAGGATCAGGGCGGACGCGGCGGCGCGGCAGGGCGCCAGGATGAGCTCGCCGGCGCGGGCCACGCCCCCGCCGATGATGACCCGGTCGGGGTCGAGCACGTTGACGAGGTTGCCGACCGCCTGGCCCAGCTTGCGCCCGGCCGCGGCGAACACGCCGACGGCCGCGGCATCGCCCGCGCCGGCGAGCTCGGCGACATCCCGCGTGGTCAGGTCGCTCCCCAGCCGGGCAACCAGCGCCGCCAGCGCCGGCGTGGCGCCGCCCGCAGCCACCAGCTCGCGCGTCGCGCGCAACAGGCCCGTGCTGCCGGCCCAGGCCTCGAGGCAGCCGCGGCTGCCGCAGGTGCAGGGCGGCCCGTCGGCGTCGAGCACCATGTGCCCGATCTCGCCGGCGCCGAAATGGGAACCGACCAGAAGGCGCCCGTCGATGATGACCCCGCCGCCCACGCCGGTGCCCAGCGCAATCATCACGACGTCGCGGCAGCCGCGGCCCGCGCCATGGCGGAATTCGCCGTACAGCGCGCCGTTGACGTCGTTGGCCAGCGCCGACGGCACGCCGCCGAAAGCCGCCGACACGGCGCCGCCGAGGTCCGAGTTCTCCCAGCCGGGCAGGTTGGGCGAGCGGCCGAGGTGCCCCGTCACCGGATTGACGATGCCCGCGCAGGCCATGCCCACCGCCGCCAGGCGCGGCAGCCCGGCGCCGCCCAGCAGCGGCGCGGCATCGGCGGCCAGGGCGCGCAGCGTGGCTGCGGCATCGCGCGGGTCGGTCGGGACCTCGCCGCCACCCACGGCCGAGCCGTCGTTCGCGACGACCTCGTATTTGACGGCCGTGCCGCCGGTGTCGATTCCCAGGTACAGGTCCCTCACGCCTCTCCCCTTCCCCAGGCCGCCAGCGCCGGCCCCGCCTCGCGCGCGACCCTCGAGTCGGCCAGGCGCGCATAGCCCAGGTGATGCAACGCCTCAGCCACCATGAAGCAGCTGCCGGTCACCAGCACCGCGTCGTCCGGCCCCAGCGCGGGCGCCAGCAGGCGCAACACGCCCGGCACATCGTCGACCAGGCGGTAGCGACCGACGGCCGGCAGGACGGCGTCCCCGGCTTCCGCGCGCAGGTTCCAGCCGTCCAGCAGCGACGCCAGTTCGTCGCGTCGGCGCGAGCGCGGCAGCGCCACCGGCGCCGCCACCACGCCGGCGCACGACCGCAGCGCGCGCCCCACCGTGGCGGGCAGTTCCTTGTCGTACATCGCCCCCAGCACCACGAACC
>CAINDZ010000115.1 GCA_903847545.1 uncultured bacterium
GTCGTCGCGCATGCGGTCGTTGACGGCGTAGGTCCCGTGCGGGATGGGCTGCAGCAGGCCGCCGCGTCCCGAGACCGCGTCCAGGTCCTCGATGCGCAGGTCGTGCGCCGCCAGCTCGCGCAGCACCAGGTCCTTGCGCATGGCGTACTGCTCGACGATGCGACGGCCCTCGAAGGGCGCCAGGTCGGCGGCCGCATGCTCGATCTCGCGCGTGAACACCTCGAGGTCGCCCTCGTACAGCGCGATCTTCGTCGACGTCGAGCCCGGGTTGACGGCCAGGATGCGGTGCCGCGGGAAGAACGTGTCCTTGGGCGTGCGGTGCCAGTGCCCGAAGCGGTGCAGGCGCAGCACGCTGGCCTTGATGCCGAGCGCCGCGTCGGCCGCGCTGCTGTCCATCGGCAGGTCCACGCCCTGGAAGCGGATGCCGAACATCACGCTGAACTTGCGGGCCTCGGGGTAGCGCGTCGCGTACAGGTGGAACAGCAGGTTGCCGGTGTCCAGGTTGGGCACGATCAGCACGTTGGTGCCGCCGACGAAGTCCTCCTCCTGCCCGCGCCGGTACAGGTGCGCCGCGCGCCGCGACAGGGCGACGCTGATCTTGACCTCGCCCTCGATGCGGATGCTGGAATAGCGCGCTCCCAGCGCCGTGCGCTCGGCCAGGATCTGCGGCACCATCGCCGCGGCCTGCCGCACCAACTCGGGGCTGGGGCCCTCGTCCGAGCCCTTGTTCGAGTACGAGACCATCGCGCCGTTGATGACCGGCAGCACGTCCTCGGGGAACAGGTCGCGCGCCACGGCGCAGGTGCCCACGGCGGTGTGCGCCAGCACCTCGGGCGTCATCGTCGCGTTCACGCCGACGTCGCCGACGACCAGGATGTTGTGCGGGAAGATCCCGTCCGGGTGCGTGTCCGGCAGCACGAAGACGCCGGCCTCGCACAGCACCTCCTGCTTGGCCAGCAGGCGGATCATCGGGCGGAAGAAGTCGTGCGGCTCGTGGCGGATGCCGCCCACCACCATGTCGGCGTGCCCCTGCCTGACGGCCATGATGCCGAAGCGCGCGGGCTCGGACATCAGGCGGCGGGCCTCGGCCTTCTTGTCGGTGCGCCGGATGGCCAGCGGCAGCTCGGTGCAGGCCTGCGCGAACTCGTCCAGCAGGTCGGTGCGCTCGCGGATGTCGACGAACGCGCTCTCGGCCAGCGTGAAGGCGATGCGGGTGGGATCGACATGCCCGAGCTCCTGCTCGGCCACGGCGCGCACCTCGGCCTCGGGGGCCAGGAACACGGGCCTGATGAAGCGAGGCAGCCTGCAGGCCGCCTCGATCACGCGCGGGTCGGTTGCCTCGACGAAGATGACCGCGGGCCGGTGCCGCCCGAGCGCCATGATCTGGGTGTCAAGGGAGGCATCGATGTCGTACATTCGGGCTACTCCTGCCGCGCCGGCCGCCAAGTGACCGCGGGCTGGACGCGCACCGCGGTCGATATTTATTTAACAAACAAAGTGGCCATTTTCCGGGAGCTTCGCAAGAACGTCGTGACGTCCGCCATCCCCCCCGCAACCCCAGCCCGCCCCCCGCTGCCCCCCGTGGCCGCGGGCCTGGCCGCCGTCCGCCGCCTGGCCCCCGAAGGCGAGGCCCGCTGGCTGCTGGTGGATGTCGCCGCCCAGCGGCTGCACCTGGTGGCAGGAAGCGTGCCGCTGGGCCAGTGGACGGTCTCGACGGCGGCGGCGGGCGTGGACGCCCGCGA
>CAINDZ010000116.1 GCA_903847545.1 uncultured bacterium
AGCGCCCGGCCTGGGCCGGCGTGATCTCGCCGGCGGCGACGCGGGCCCCGATCTGATCGGACACTTTCAACAGCATGCGGGTCCTCCCCGGAAGGTCGCGGTTCACGGCTCGCGCCGGGCGGGGGGGCGTCGGCGCGGGAGTCGGAAACGATACCACGAAGCGCACGCAACCGCACCGCGCCAGTTCGCGTCTGTACCGGTTGGCAGTCCCGCGCTTGCGCCGGCGGGCCCGACCGTGGAAGATGCCGCCTGCACACGGATTCCCCGAAAGGACATGGACATGGCCGGTTCCACCACCCGCAAGTGGCTCGTCGGCTGCGGCCTCGGCTGCGGCGGGCTCATCGTGCTGTCGATCGCCGGGCCGCTGCTGTTCGGCCTCGTGCTCTCCCGGCCGATGGACCGCGCCCTGGACGTGCAGAAGGAACTGGTCAAGCAGCACGGCGAGGCGGCGGCCTGGGCCCCGCCGGCGGGGCCGCCGGCGCCCGAAAGGATCGAGGCCTTCCTGGCCGTGCGCCGCGCCGTGATGGTGCAGTGCCCGAAGTTCGCGAAGGCGGCCGAGGACTTCGCGCGCATGGACGAGATGGGCCGCCAGAGCGACAAGCCGAACAAGGGCGAGCTGATGCGGGCCGTCGCCAAGGTCAGCGGCACCGTGTTCGGGATGATCGGCGACATCGCCGAGCTGCACCGCCTGCGCGACGAGGCGCTGCTGGCGCAGGGGATGGGACTGGGCGAGTACGACTGGATCTACACGCTGGCCTTCCAGTCGTGGCTGGGCAACCCGGTCACCGACAGCATCGACGGCAAGCACGCCTCGCGGTCCGAGTCCGTCGCCGAGGATCGCGCGAAGGCGCGGCAGCGCGAGGTGATGGCGAGCCTCGTGCGGCGCGAGGGCGAGGCGCTCGAGAAGGCGGGGCAGGCCGCCGAGGCCGCCGCATGGCGGGCCGAGGCCGACCGCATGGAGCGCGCCGAGGACCCCGTGCCGTTCGGCGCCGGCGGCCTGCCCGAGGCCTGGGCCGCCGCGTTCAGCGCCCGCGGCGACGAGCTGCGCGCCGCCTGGTGCGCATCGATGGCCGAGCACGACCTGTCCGAGGTGAAGAAGGAAGGCCTCTCGTTCCACGTGAACTAGGACCGGCCGGCGCGCGCGGCACCCGACAACGCAAGGGCGCCCGGTCCGCGGGGGACCGGGCGCCTTCTTGCCGTCTTCAGCCCGGCCGGGCTCAGCCCTGGCCCAGCCCCACCAGCGCGTTGAACGCGTCGATGCGCTTGTCCCAGGCGTCGGCCACGTCGAAGGTCTCGGTCCAGAAGTCCGGGTCCCACAGGCGACGCAGCTCGTCGCTGGTGCGGCCCTGCTGCTCGACCCACGTGAAGTACTTGAAGTTGTGCAGGGTCTTGCGGTCCAGGTACGACAGCTCGCGCACGTGGTCGGGCACGCAGCCCAGCAGCCAGCGCGCATGGTCGACCAGCGCGTTCTCGCGCGTGTAGGCGCCGCGGGCCGCGGTCAGCTCGGCCAGGCGCGAGGCGTACATCTCGGCCGAGTCGGTCATCGGCAGGAAGATGACGTCGCGCCCGTCCATGTCGTAGTGGCGCGCCGTCTTGATGGCGGCCACGACGTTGCACAGCGACGAGATGCCCAGCAGCGGCAGCTGGTCGATCAGCTCCTGCTTCACGCCGGCTTCGGCCAGGGCCTGCCGGCCCGCGGGCTCGTTGCACAGGCGCAGCAGGCTCATGCACTGCTCGTCGTCGATGGCGGTCACGAAGTCGGTGTTGCGCACGTTGTGCACCCAGGGCACGTGCTTGTCGCCGATACCCTCGATGCGGTGGCCGCCGAACCCGCACGCGTACAGCGTCGGGCACTGCAGCGCCTCGACCGCCACGACCAGCGCGTTCGGGTGCCTCGTCTTGAGGAAGTCGCCGGCGCCGATCGTGCCGGCCGAGCCGGTCGACGACACCCACGCCGACAGCCGCGCGCCCGGCCCGCCGATCTGCTCGAAGATGTCCTGCACCGCGCCGCCGGTCACGTGGTAGTGCCAGGTGGGGTTGCCGAACTCCTCGAACTGGTTGAAGATCACGCACTCGGGCCGCGTCTTGCGGATCTCCCAGCACTTGTCGTAGATCTCCTTCACGTTCGACTCGCAGCCCGGCGTCGCGATGACCTCGCTGGCGATGCCGCGCAGCCACGCGAAGCGCTCGGCGCTCATCTCCTCGGGCAGGATGGCCACCGACTCGCAGCCGAGCAGCTTCGAGTCGAAGGCGCCGCCGCGGCAGTAGTTGCCCGTGCTCGGCCAGACGGCCTTCTGCGTCACGGGGTCGAACTGGCCGGTGACCAGGCGCGGCACCAGGCAGCCGAACGCGGCGCCGACCTTGTGCGCGCCGGTGGGGAACCACTTGCCGACCAGGCCGACGATGCGGGCATCCACGCCGGTCAATTCGCGGGGGAACTCCACCCAGTTGCCGCCGCCGAAGCCGCCGCTGACCGGGTCGTTCTTCCACGTGATGCGGAACAGGTTGACCGGGTCCAGGTCCCACAGGCCGACGCCCGCCAGGCGCTTGCGCACGCCGTCGGGGATCAGGGCCGGGTTCTTCATCTGGGCGATGGTCGGGATGATGACGCCGCGCTCGCGGCAGCGCTCGGCTGCGCGCCTGACCACGGCCTCGTTCACGTCGGGCACTCTCAGGTCCATGCTGGATTCCCCCTGCTGATTGCGGTTGCCGGAACCCTAGTATATGGTGCGGTTTCGGGGCCGGGTCAACTTCCGGCTGCCCCGGCACCTTTCAGCGTGGATGCGCCGCCCGGCCCGCGCGGCCGACCGCGTCCAGGGGACCTGCATGAACCGCATCGCCGTCATCTCGGACGTCCACAGCAACCTGCAAGCGCTGACCACCGTGCTGGCGCGCATCGACACGCTCGGTGTCGACGCCCTGTATTGCCTCGGCGACATCGTCGGTTACGGCGCCCGGCCGGTCGAGTGCCTGGACCTGGTGCGCGCGCGCGCGGCCGGCGCCGTGCAGGGCAACCACGACGCCCTCATCGCCGACCCGTCGCTGCGCCTGGACTTCAACGTCTACTCGCTGGCCGCCGTCGAGCACAACCGGGCGCTGATCCCGGCCGAGGGCCTGGCCTGGCTGGGGGCCCTGCCCACGAGCTTGCGCCCGGGGCCCGACCTGGAGTTCGTGCACGGCTCGCCCGGCGACCGCGACCGCTACCTGGTCTTCCTGGACGACATGCTCGAGATCTCGACGACCCTGATGAAGGACGAGGGCCCCGGGGCCTGCTTCTTCGGGCACACCCACCACCAGGTGCTGTTCGACGGCCAGAAACTGCAGCGCCCGCAGCCGGGCGAGGTCCAGGTCGAGCCGGGCTGCCGCGCCCTGATCAACCCCGGCAGCGTGGGCCAGCCCCGCGACGGCGACCCCCGGGCCGGCTTCGCCGTCTGGGACCGCGCCGGGCGCGTAGTGACCTACCACCGCGTCGAGTACGACGTCGAGGGGGCCCGGCGGGAGATCATCGACGCCGGCCTGCCGCGCCTGCTGGGCGACCGGCTGCTGCAGGGCCGCTGACCGGCCGGCGGCGCCCGCCCGCCCGCCCCGTTTCCACCCACGAAAATCCCGGGAATTTCCCGCCTGCGTGCCCTATATTGGGCCCCGTGCCTCAGCCCGGCGAGCCGGGCCGGCGCCCCCGGTCATGGATCCGGGGCGCGGCCGCCCGCCGGTTTCCCTTCCGTGCGCCCCGCGTGTGTCCAGGAGGACCCCGAACATGGCCATCGAAACGACCCCCACCATGGTGAAGGATGTCTACGCGAAGTCGCGCAGCCGGCTGGCAATCGTGCGCGGCCGCCTCGGCCGGCCGCTGACGCTGGCCGAGAAGGTGCTGTTCGGGCACCTCACCGACCCCGCCGGCCAGGAGCTGGCGCGCGGCGAGGCCACCCTGGCGCTGCGCCCGGACCGCGTGGCGATGCAGGACGCGACGGCGCAGATGGCCATCCTGCAGTTCATGCAGGCCGGCCGCGAAGAGACCGCGGTGCCGACGACCATCCACTGCGACCACCTGCTGATCGCGCGCAAGGGCGCCGAGGCGGACAAGGCCAGCGCGCTGGAGACCAACCGCGAGGTGTACGACTTCCTCAGCTCGGCCGGCGCGCGCTACAAGATGGGCTTCTGGAAGCCGGGCTCGGGCATCATCCACCAGATCGTGCTGGAGAACTACGCGTTCCCCGGCGGCATGATCATCGGCACCGACAGCCACACGCCCAACGGTGGCGGCCTCGGCATGTTCGCCTGCGGCGTGGGCGGGGCCGACGCGGTCGACGTGATGGTCGGCATGGACTGGGAGGTCAAGCACCCGAAGCTGATCGGCGTCAAGCTGACCGGCGCGCCGACCGGCTGGACCGCGCCGAAGGACGTCATCCTCAAGCTGCTGGGCATCCTGACGGTCAAGGGCGGGACCAACGCGGTGATCGAGTACTTCGGCCCGGGCACCGCGGCGCTCAGCTGCACCGGCAAGGCCACGATCACGAACATGGGTGCCGAGCTGGGCGCCACCACCAGCATCTTCCCGTGGGACGAGAGCATGGCCCGCTACCTGCGCGCCACGCGCCGCGGCGAGCTGGCCGACCTGGCGGCGGCCAACGCCGACCTGCTGGCGGCCGACCCCGAGGTCATGGCCGACCCGGCCAAGTACTACGACAAGGTGATCGAGATCGACCTGTCGAAGCTCGAGCCGCACCTGGTCGGCCCGCACTCGCCGGACATCGCGCACCCGGTCAGCCAGATCGCGGCCGACGCGGCGCGCGAGGGCTACCCCGAGAACATCACCGCCGCGCTGATCGGCAGCTGCACCAACAGCAGCTACGAGGACATCTGCCGCGCGGCCGACGTGGCGCGCCAGGCCGTGGCCAAGGGCCTGAAGATGAAGGCCACGCTGTGGGTGTCGCCGGGCTCGGACCAGATCTACGAGACGATCAAGCGCGACGGCCAGCTGGCCGCGCTCGAGGCGGTCGGCGCCACGGTGCTGACCAACGCCTGCGGCCCCTGCATCGGCCAGTGGCAGCGCGAGGACATCGCCGACGGCACGGTCAACAGCATCGTCACCAGCTTCAACCGCAACTTCAAGAAGCGCGCCGACGGCAACCCGGGCACCAACGCGTTCATCGGCAGCCCCGAGATCGTGATGGCCTACGGCCTGTCCGGCTCGCTGAAGTTCAACCCGCTCACCGACACGCTGACGGCCGCCGACGGCTCGCAGGTGAAACTCGATGCTCCCGGCAAGGCCGACGAACTGCCGCCGAACGGCTTCGTCATCTCCGAGGAGGGCTACCAGGCCCCGCCCGCCGACGCCGCCGCGGTCAAGGTCATCGTCGCGCCGGGCAGCGACCGCCTGGCCCTGCTCGACCCGTTCACGCCCTGGGACGGCAAGGACTACACGGGCATGCCGCTGCTGATCAAGGCGCTCGGCAAGTGCACGACCGACCACATCTCGATGGCCGGCCCCTGGCTGAAGTACCGCGGCCACCTCGACAACATCAGCAACAACATGCTGATCGGCGCGGTCAACGCCTTCGGTGAGGCCATCAACGAGGTGACCAACCAGCTTGACGGCAGCCGCGGCGAGGTGCCGCAGGTGGCGCGCGCCTACAAGGCCGCCGGGCTGAAGTGGGTCGTCGTCGGCGACGAGAACTACGGCGAGGGCAGCTCGCGCGAGCACGCGGCGATGGAGCCGCGCCACCTCGGCGGGGCGGCCGTGATCGTGCGCAGCTTCGCGCGCATCCACGAGACCAACCTGAAGAAGCAGGGCCTGCTGCCGCTCACCTTCGCCAAGCCCGCCGACTACGACAAGGTGCGCGAGGACGACCGCATCGACCTCGTGGGCCTCGGCAAGCTGGCCCCGGGCAAGCCGGTGACGATGGTCCTGAACCACAAGGACGGATCGAAGGAGGAGGTCGTGCTCGAGCACACCTTCACCGACGAGCAGATCTCCTGGTTCAAGGCCGGCTCGGCGCTGAACAAGATCAAGGCGGGCGGGCGCTAACCCGGCCGCAGCGTACGCAGAGGGCGACGGCCGCTCCCGGCGGGGGGTGGCCGTTGTCACGTCCGGGGCGGTTGCAGGGGGCGGTGGCGCCACCCGAAGCCTCAAGTTGTGGACT
>CAINDZ010000117.1 GCA_903847545.1 uncultured bacterium
CGAGGGGTTGAACGGGTTGGGCACGTTCTGCATCAGCTCGACCACGGCGCGGCTGACCGGCTGCGGCGCGGCGCTGAGCTCGGGATGGAACATCTTGACCACGAAGTCGGGGCGGTCGATGAACGGGTTGCGGTTGCCCTGGATGGCGTACACCGCCTCGTTGCGGTCGATCTCCTTCTGGCTGACAGGGTCCTGCGCGTTCCACTCCAGCAGCATGGCCTTCGCCCACGCCGCCAGTTCGCACTTGGTGGCCATGGGCGAGCTAGCCCAGCCCGAGTCCTCGGTGTAGTAGCGCGTGGTCACGTAGAAGTAGGTGCGCGCGAAGTCGCCCTTGTAGGCGTCGATGGGCTCGAACACCGTGCCGGTGTAGCCGGGGTAGGTGTTGGGCCCGAGCTTGCAACCGTTCAACGACGTCCACGTCGGCGCGGACACCTCGCCGTACGGGTAGTTGCTGCGGCGGTTGTTCACGTCGTTGTCGGTCGGGTACAGCTGGAACAGGTCCGTGTACATCGGGGCCAGGTCGTTGAACCAGCTGGCCGGGAACGAGTGCTCGCGGTTGTAGCCGGTGCCTTCGCTGCCCGCGGAGCCGCCCTGGTCGACGCCGAACGTGTACTCGTAGGGCGGGATGCCGCCGGGAACGTCCGAGTACATGTCCCAGACCTTGCCGTTCGGCTTGTCGTCGGTCGTGTAGAACGCCGTCCACAGGGCCGTGTAGCTGATCGAGGAGTGGCCGTCGATGATGTTGTGCAGGGCCAGGCGCAGCGCGTCGCCGGTCAGTCCCTCGGCCGGGTTGTAGTAGCCGGCGGGGATGTTGCCGCCGTAGTAGGTGAACGGCGCCTGGGCGTTGCTGACCGTGTTGCCGGCGGCGTCGGCCACGCCGTTGACCGTCAGCGTGTGCGCGCCGCTGGCCATGGTCGTCACCGTCAGGGCGACCGTCTCGGGCTGGCCGCCGACGACCGCGGCCGCCGTGACGCTGCAACCGGTGATCGCGTAGTTGGCGGCGACGTTCGCCGTCCCGGTGGACACGGGCTCGGAGAAGGTCACCTTCACCGAGGTGTTGTTCGCGGGCAGGACCGAGACGATCGTCGGCACGTAGGTGTCGCTGACGAAGACGACGTCGGCGACGGTGCGCGGCACGATGCCGTCGTCGACGGTGCTGCCGCTGACCGGGCCGGTGATCGTGTAGTGCGTGCCCAGGACCAGGTTCGGGCTGATCGCCAGGTCGTCGACGGCGATGGCGCCGCCGCCGCTGTTGATCTCCCAGCGAGGCGTGGTGGCCGAACTGAGCGTGCAGGCGGCGTCGACGACCTGCACCAGGACGCCCTCGTAGTCCTCGGCCAGGGCGGCGCTGGTGGTCAGCACGGCGGGCGCGGGCAGCGAGCCGGCCGCGGAGCTGTTGACCACGGCCGACGTGAGCGTCGTGCAGCCGCTGACTTCCTGCACCGTGCCGGCGACTTCAACGAGTTGACCGAGCGTCGGGGCGCTCGAGCCGGTGGCCCAGATGCCGCTGCGCGCGCCGGTGCCGTCCTGCAGCGTGTACGTGGTGCCGTAGACGCCGGTGACGACGCCCGAGACCAGGACCGACTGGCCGACGTACGGCGA
>CAINDZ010000118.1 GCA_903847545.1 uncultured bacterium
CGGCGCCGGGCCGCCGCGCCCGGGCAGCGGCGCCACCAGCGCCCCCGAGCGCCCGTCGCGACGCGGCGACTCGGGCCACGTCACGGTGACCGCATCGCCGGGCAGCGGGCCGGCGGCCGTCCCCGGGTTCTTCTCCTCGAGCAGCACCAGGCCGCGCGCGGCACAGCCGTAGCGCCCGCGCGCGTTGCCCGGCAGCGGGAACGCGCCCGACACCACGAGCACCGCAGACGCATCGGCGGCCGGCGTCGCCTCGCCCGCCAGCCCCGGCCGCAACAGCAGGAACGACAGGCTGGCGCGGTCCTTGGCCAGGCCGGCGCGGCGGCTGAGGTCCTCCAGCCACGGCGGCGACCCGGCGGCATCGAAGGCGAAATGGCACCACGGATGGCGGCCGGTGCCGGGTTGCGGACAGCGCTCGACATGCGGGCACGGCGCCAGCAGGCGCCAGCCGGCCTCGACGGCGTGGGCGCGCAGCGCGACCAGGGCGCGCGACGCCGGGCGCGTGCCGGGCTCGATCACCAGCACGCGGCCGCCGGGGGCCAGCGAGTCGGCCCACCGCTCGAGCAGGCGGTCGTTCGGGTCGTCGCCGGTGTCGCGGTCGACGCCGCCGGGCCGGCGCACCTCGTTCAGCACGTTCGCCAGCACGAGCAGGTCGGCCGGCGGCAGGGCGCGCGCGCCCGCCGGCTGCGACACCAGCTCGATCCGCCACGGCGAACCCGGCGCCACCGCGTCCCAGACGCGGCGCCCGGCCTGCAGGGCGGCCGCGCTGCGGTCGACGGCGACGACTTCAAGCGGCATCTCGCGCAGGTCCGGCCGCGTCAGCCACAGCGCCAGCGCGAACGTGAGCGGGCCGGCGCCGATGTCGACGATGCGCTGGCCGGGAGCGAACTGCAGGTCGAGGCCCGCCGCCAGGCGACCCTGGCGATACAGGTTCCAGGGCAGGAAGTAGTGCAGGTAGGCCGAGAGCACGGCCGGGCGGCTGAGGTAGTCGCGCGGAAGCTCTTCGCGGTCGGTAGTCAGCCACTCGCTGAGCTGCGCGACCTGGTTCGGCAGCTGCGCGCGGTGGCGCTGGCGCAGCGGCTGGGCCGCCTCCAGGGCCGCGGGCAGTTCGGCCAGGCCGCGGGCCAGCGACGCGGGCGCCGGGGGCAGCAGGCGCCGTGCCATCACTCGCCCCGGTGGCGACGGTCCACCAGGTGGTCGCGCACGTATTGCGCGACGGCGTCCTCGAGGCGGGTCAGCGGGATGTCGCAACCGGCGGAGCGCAGCTTCGCCATGCAGGCCTCGGTGTGGTACTGGTAGCGGCCCCTGAGCTCGGCGGGCATCGGCACGTAGTCGATGGCCGGCTCACGGCCCAACGCGGCGAAGATGGCGCTGATCAGCCGGTTCCACGTGGCCGCCTCGCCCGTGCCCACGTTGAAGACGCCGCCGGCCTCGCGATGCTCGCCGCACCACAGGGTCATGGCCACGGCATCGTCGACCCAGATGAAGTCGCGCTGCTGCCCGCCGTCCGCGTACTCCGGCCGGTCCGAGGCGAACAGGCTCACGCGGCCCTGGTCGCGCACCTGCTCGTAGCCCTTGCAGACCATCGATCGCATCTCGCCCTTGTGCCACTCGTTGGGCCCGTAGACGTTGAAGTACTTCAGGCTGGCGATGTCGCCCAGCACGCCCTCGGCCAGCGCCCAGAGGTCGAACTCGTGCTTGGAGCGGCCGTACAGGTTGAGCGGCTCGAGCGTCTCGAGCAG
>CAINDZ010000119.1 GCA_903847545.1 uncultured bacterium
CGCCGTTGGGCGCGAGGCGCTTGAAGTACTGCACCTGCAGCGGGATGTACGTCGGCCACGGCGGCGTGCCGATGCCGAGCGGGATCGTCAGGTCGATCATCTTCATGGGTCCGACTCCTCTGCCTTCTCCACCATTCAGCTCACGGCGTCCGCGAACGCCAGCAACGCATCCTTGAAGCAGTTCTCGGGCGGCTTGACCAGCCCCGCGCCCACCATGCCCACGCCCGGTTCCTTGTGGGCGATGCCCGTGTTGATGACGGGCAGGATCCCCGTCTCGACCACCTTGCGCACGTCGATGCCCGTGGGCGTGCCCCGGAAGTCGAGGGCCGGGATGCGGTACGACTCGCTCTCGGCCACGGTGATCTCGTACATGCGCAGCGTGAAGTCGATCGCGTCGGCCGGCTTGCCGCCGACGAACTTGACGATCGCCGGCGCCGCCGCCATCGCGAAGCCGCCGATGCCCGCCGTCTCGGTGATGACCGAGTCGCCGATGTCCGGCGCCGCATCCTGCGGCCCGAAGCCCGGCAGGTACAGCCCGTCGACGATGCCCGCCGGCCCGGTGAACCAGCGGTCGCCCAGCCCCGACACGCGGATGCCGAAGTCGGTGCCGTTGCGCGCCATCGTCGTGATCAGCGAGCAGCCCTTGATGCCCGCGGCGGCGTCCACCGTGCACTTGCTCGCCGGCATCGTCAGGTTCAGGAAGAAGTGGTCGTTGGCGTTCATGAACGACAGCGCCGCGGCGATCCTCTCGCGCGGTTCGTCCAGCACCACCAGGAAGGGCGCCAGCTCGCGGATCAGCAAGGATGTGCCGGCCCGGTTGCGGTTGTGCCCCTCGTCGCCCATCTGCAGCACCTGCGCGATCAGCCCGCGCATGTCGATGGGCCCGTGCGCCGCCAGCGCCTTGGTCATCACCGGCGCCAGGTCGGTCTCCAGCCAGCGCAGCTTCGCCAGCACCTCGTCCGAGAACGCGCCGTAGCGCAGCACCTTGCCCAGGCCCTCGTTGAACGTGCAGTAGGCGCGGTTGCCGAAGGTGGCGTTCTCGAAGATCCACACCGGCATGCGCGACGTCATCACGCCGGCCATCGGCCCCACCGCGTCGTGGTGGTGGCAGGGCTCGAAGGTGATGGCGCCCGACGCGGCCAGCTTCTCCGCTTCCTCGCGCGTGGCGGCCAGCCCCTCGTACACCAGCCCGCCGATGACCGCGCCGCGCAGCGGGCCGCACATGCGCTCCCACGTCACCGGCGGCCCCGCGTGCAAGACCAAATCGGGACGCATCCCCGGCACCACGTCCAGCGCCCGCCCCACGCCGATGATCTGCGGCCGCCCCTGCAGCAGGCGCTCGGCCGCCAGCCGGTTGGCGGCCTCGACGTCCACGCGCGACTGCCGCGCGATGCGATCCAGCGCGTCCACCAGCCGCACGTCGCCGCCGCAGGGCGGCTTCCAGCGCACCTGCACCGCGGGCGCGCCGCACGCGCGCAGGTTCGCCGCGAAGTCGGCCAGGCCCAGGTTGACCACCGACAGCTCGGCGGCGAACAGCTCGCCGATGCGGTTCGCGCGCACGCCGCTCATCGCGCACCTCCCGCACGGCCGGCAGCATTGCCCGGCGCCGCCTCGACGATGCGCATCGCCAACTGCGACGCCTGGTAGTTCGACGGCATCACGACGACGCCCGCCGCCTCCAGCTTCGCCTGCTGCTGCGCGAATCCCTGGAAGTCGCCCGGCGTGCCGGTGACCGACGCCACCACCGCCAGGTAGCCCCCGCGCGCCACGGCCGCCGCCTTCGCCGCCGCCAGCGACGGCACCAGCGCGCCGGCCGGGTCGGCGTGCGAGCCGTAGCCCAGCACGACGTCCACCAGCATCACGGCGATCGAGGGATCGGCGGCCTCGGCGTCGACGCGCTCGGTGCGCGTGGAAGGGTCGATCATCGGGTGCGGCCGGCCGACGGTGAACACGTCGTCGCCCAGGTCCACCACCGTGTGCCCGACCGAGACCTTGGGGTCGGCCAGCACGAACGCCGGGTCGGTCTGGTTGTTGGAATACACCGCGCCGTTGGCCGCGTGCAGCACCAGCCACGCCTCGTCGGCCAGCGTGCCGCCGGTGAAGTAGCCCCTGAGAAAGCGCTGCGCCGACGCCATGCGCGCCGTCTCGCGCGCAATGATGGC
>CAINDZ010000120.1 GCA_903847545.1 uncultured bacterium
CGTGGCAGAAGTCGGTCAGCGACGCCGACATCGAGCGGACGATCGTGCTGGGCGGCGCCGGCGTGGGCAAGAGCCCGCTGATGGCGCCCAATCCCGACCTGGCGGCCAAGCCCGGCGTCGTGGCGGCGCTGCGCGAGAAGGTGCGCTCGTTCGTCGAGTGACCGCCGGCGAATAGCGGTGCCGCCGGCCGGGTACGACCGGCCGATGCAAGCCAACGCAAGGAGCTGCCCGTGGGAACGGTGCTGGGAGTGATGCTGGGCCTGGGCATGGCGGCCGCCGCCGGCCTGCGCGTGTTCGTGCCGCTGCTGGCGGCGGCGGTCGCCGTGCGCACCGGCCACCTGCACCCGGCCGCGGGTTTCGCGTGGCTGGGCTCGACGCCCGCGCTGGTGATGTTCGGCACCGCGGCTGTGGTCGAGGCGCTGGCCTACCTCGTGCCGTGGCTCGACCACCTGCTCGACACCATCGCCACGCCGGCGGCCGTCGTGGCCGGGGCGGCGCTGGTGGCGGCCGTGACGGTGGACTTGCCGCCCGAGGTGCGCTGGCCACTGGCCCTGATCGCCGGCGGCGGGCTGGCCGGGCTGGTGCAGTTGGGCACCGTCGGCGCGCGCGGCATGTCGACCGCGACCACGGCCGGGCTGGCCAATCCCCTGTTCGCGATGCTCGAGACCGGCGGCGCCGTGGTGCTGGCCGTCCTGGCGGTGCTGGTCCCGGTGGTGGCGCTGCTGCTGGCCGTGGGCCTGGTGGTGGCCATCGTGCGGACGGGGCGCTGGGTGGCGCGGCGCGTGGCGCCCGCCGTGCGCGGGCCCGTCCGCCGCTGATCGAACCCGTTCAATTCCCTTGGGGTTAGCGGCGCCAGCCGCCGTTCAACCTTTTCCTTCCGCTGCCGATAACCTCTCGTGCGCCGGGTCGCGACATCGACCCGGATCGCCGCCAGTTCAGCCGGCCGCGGCCGGCCCGGGTGTCCCTTTCCACCAGCGGAGAGTCACCGTGGACGACGTCGTCTATCGCAAGGTCCTGTTGATGGTCAGCGAACTGCACCGCCGCGGCTACCAGCGCCTGCGCATCGTGCCGGGCATGTCGCCGTGCGGCGAGCACTGGCGCTGCTCGGTCACGCCGGTGACCAACGTGTCGGTGAAACACGGCGCGCGCCTGGTCGAGTGGGAGCACCTGTCGGCGCACTACACGAGCGCCGACGGCGCGAAATACTTCGGCTGGTCGTACGCCGCGACGCTGACGCCGGACAAGCTGGCGCTACGCTTCCTCGAGGAGTTCCCGCTGGTGGCCGAGGGCGGCCAGGGCTCGGACTGGGCCTACGCCGGCTGGTACCAGGAGATGCTCGGGCTGACGTTTCCCAACCTGCTGCCCATCGCCTACCGCGAGGAGGGCTGCCCGCAGGACAAGCTGCTGACGGTGGGCCCCGCGGGCAAGAGCGCGGTCATCATCCCGCTGCCGCCGCCGGGGCTGTGCGTCGAGGCGATCGTGGGCGGGTGACCCCCGACCATTCGGACGGCCCCCTTTCCGCCTGGAGAGGGGGCCGTTGGCGTTTCGGCGGGGCGGGCGCGGGCGCGGACGGCGGCGACTTGCGCCGGCGCAAGTCCGGTCCCGGGACACCGCCCTGTGTCATATTCCATTTCGATACAATGACTTAAACGCGATCACGTCTCTCTGGACCCGCCACCATCCTCCCCGGCGAGGCGCCCCAAAAAACAGGACAAAAATGACCAATTACCTATTGACTCCCTCTGGTTTTTCACCGCATAATCGCATCCGTTAAGCGTTAGTTGGGCGATCGCACCGGCCGGGGGGCGTCGCCGGGTCCGCGCCGTTCGCCAGCCGCGAACGGCGCACAGGCACGAAGAGGTGGTCCATGAAGCTCCATCGTCGGGGAGCCGCCCTCGCGGCGCTCCTGATCGTCAGCGGGATCTCGATGACCGGTTGCAAGGGAGGCGGCGCGGCGGGCGGCGGCTCGGGAACGAAGGTCACCGCCGCCGACCGCACGGAAGCCCACCAGATCTTCACGACGCGCTGCGCGGCATGCCACGGCCAGTTCGGCCGGGGCGATGGTCCGGGCGCCGCGGGGCTGAACCCGAAGCCGCGCAACTACGCCGACGCGGCCTGGCAGAAGGCGACCACGGACGAGGAGATCGAGAAGGCGATCGTCTACGGGGGCGCCGCCGTCGGCAAGAGCCCGCAGATGGTGGCCAATCCGGACCTGCAGGCAAAGCCCGGCGTGGTGTCGGCCCTGCGGGAGATCGTGCGCACGTTCGGACAGGACTAGACCGTCACCGGCGACGACGCGTCGCCACCCGACTGCAGAGACTATCCCGGGAGGAAACCCATGAAGCATGCTCGAGTGTGGCGCCGCGCGGCGGCCCTGTTCCTGGTGATCGCGGGGGCGCTGTTCGCGCTGGCCTCGTGCAACAAGGGCGGCAAGGCCGGCGTGGCCGGCAGTGCGGACCTCAAGGCGCTGATGGTGGCGCGCGGCCTGACCGAGGAGGACGTCACCGCGGCCCTCAAGACGTACACGCCGACCGGCAAGAAGGACGAGTTCTACCTGTTCGCCTCGGGCGGGCACGGCGGCAACATGATCGTCATCGGCGTGCCGAGCATGCGCATCCTCAAGTACATCGCCGTCTTCACGCCCGAGCCGTGGCAGGGCTACGGTTTCGACCAGGAGACGCGCGACATCATCGAGGCCGGTTCGCCCGCCGGCCGGCCGCTGGGCTGGGGCGACATGCACCATCCCGCGTTCAGCGAGACGAACGCCGACTACGACGGCCAGTTCATCTTCGCCAACGACAAGGCCAATGCGCGGCTGGCGGTGGTCGACCTGCGCGACTTCGCCTGCAAGCAGATCGTGCAGAGCGGGCTGATCATGAACGACCACGGCGGCACGTTCGTGACGCCGAACACCGAGTACGTCATCGAGACGGCGCAGATGGCGGCGCCGCTCGGCGGCGGCTACGCGCCGCTGTCGGAATACAACGACAAGTACCGCGGCGCCCAGATCTACTGGAAGTTCGACCGCGCGCGCGGGCGCATCGTCAAGGAGCAGTCCTGGGCGATCGAGCTGCCGCCGTACATGCAGGACCTGGCCGACGCCGGCAAGGGCCCCAGCAACGGCTGGACCTTCTGCAACTCGGTGAACACCGAGCGCGCGACCGGCGGCCTGCAGCAGGGCAACCCGCCGCTGGAGTCGGGCGCGTCGCAGAACGACATGGACTTCCTGCACGTCATCAACTGGCAGAAGGCCGAGCAGGTGGCGCAGTCCGGCAAGACGACGACCATCAACGGCATGCGGGTGATCTCCATCGCGACGGCCGTGGCCGAGGGCCTCATCGCGCTGGTGCCCGAGCCGAAGAGCCCGCACGGCGTCGACATCGCGCCGAACGGCACCGACATCGTCGTGTCCGGCAAGCTCGACACGCACGCGACGGTGTACGACTTCAACAAGATCAAGAGCCTGATGGAGTCGAAGACGTACGAGGGAACCGACCCCTACGGCATCCCCATCCTGCCGTTCCGGGACACCATCCGCGGCCAGGTCGAGATCGGCCTTGGGCCCCTGCACACGCAGTTCGACGACAAGGGCTTCTGCTACACGTCCATCTTCCTGGAGTCGAAGGTGGCCAAGTGGTCGTTGGCCGACCTGGCTCTGATCGACAAGACCTCGGTCCACTACAACATCGGCCACCTGTCGGCGGCCGAGGGCGACGCACTGCACCCGAAGGGGCGCTACCTGATCGCCATGAACAAGTGGGCCATCGACCGCTTCAACGGCGTGGGGCCGCTGCTGCCGCAGAACTTCCAGCTGATCGACATCTCGGGCGACAAGATGCAGGTCCTCTACGACATGCCGTTGCCGCTCGGCGAGCCGCACTACGCGCAGATGATCAGCGCCGACAAGATCAAGACCATCGACATGTACTCGCCGGTGGGCACCAACCCGGTGACGATGCAGCTCGACCCGAACGCGACGACGACCGAGGAGAAGGCCCGCATCGAGCGCAAGGCCGACGGCGTGCACGTCTACCTGACGCTGGTGCGCAGCCACCTGAACCCGGACATCATCGAGGTGAAGAAGGGCGACCGCGTGCACATCCACGCCACCAGCCTGGAGCAGGCGCTGGATGCGACGCACGGGTTCTGCATCGACATGTACAACGTCAACCTCAGCATCGAGCCGGGGAAGGTGTGCAACGTGTCGTTCACGGCCGACAAGGCCGGCGTGTTCCCCTACTACTGCACGGAGTTCTGCTCGGCGCTCCACCTGGAGATGGCCGGCTACATGCTGGTCAAGCCGAACTGAGGTCCGTGACGCGGGAGTGAAGGCGTGACGATGAAGGCGCGGATCGGGGGAGACCGGCGCGGGCCGGGACAGGCGGCGCGGGCGCTGGTTGCAAGCGCATGGCTGGCGCTGGCTGCAGCCTGTCCCGTCCATGCGGACGAACTTCCGCGTCCGGTCTCCCCGCCGCACCCGCAGCGCCCGGTCGGCGGCATCGAGGTGCCGCCGGGCGCGGGCCTGGCGGCGGCGCTGGCGCAGGCGCCCGACGGGGCGGTGCTGGTGCTGGCCCCCGGCGAGCACCGGGGGCCGGTGGCGATCACGCGCCCGGTCACCATCTGGGGGCCGCGGTCGGCCGTGGTGACCTCGGCGGGCACCGGGACGACGATCGACGTGAAGGCGGCCGGGACGCGCCTGCTCGGGTTCACCGTCGACGGCAGCGGCTCGCGCTTCGAGGACACCGACGCGGGCGTGCACCTGCGCGCGGACGACTGCACGGTCGAGGGCGTGTGCGTGACCCGGGCGCTGTTCGGCATCGCCGCCAGCGGGGTCCACCGGGCGCGCATCGCCGGCAACGAGGTCGTGGGCTCGGGCGCGCGCGACTTCGGGCTGCGCGGCGACGCCATCCGCCTGTGGGAGGTGCGCGACTCCGCGGTGCTCGACAACGTGGTGCGCGACAGCCGCGACATGGTGGTGTGGTACTCGCCGGGCAACCGGCTGGAGGGCAACTTCGTGACGGGCGGGCGGTACGGCACGCACTTCATGTACAGCAGCCGCAACACCGTCCGGGGCAACACCTACCTGCACAACCTGGTCGGCGTGTTCGTGATGTACTGCGACAACGTCGAGGTCTCGGGCAACCTGGTGGCCGCCGCCAGTCCCGGCGAGGGGCTGGGCATCGGCCTGAAGGAGGCCGGCAACGTCCGCGCCTCGCACAACCGCTTCATCCGCTGCCCGACCGGCGTCTTCGTCGACACGTCGCCCATCCAGGTGAGCCACCTGAACAGCTTCGCCGACAACGCGTTCGAGTTCTGCGAAACAGGCGTCACGTTCCACAGCAGCGAGAAGCGGAACGAGTTCACCGGCAACGCCTTCGTGGGCTGCACGACGGCGGTCCGCGTCGACGGCCACGGCGACGCCACCGGCGTGCGCTGGGCGGGCAACTACTTCGAGGACTACGCCGGCTACGACCTGGACGGGGACGGCGTCGGCGACGTGCCCCACGAGCCGCGCTCGCTGTCGAACCAGCTGACCAGCACCCGCGAGAACTTCCAGTTCTTCCGCGGCACGCCGGCGCTGGGGCTGCTGGACGTCGTCAGTCGCGTATTGCCCGTGCTGACGCCGAAGGTTCTGTTCACCGACCAGGCGCCCCTGCTGCGGCGCCCGGCCGGGGCGGGGGTCGTCCATGCGCATTGAACTGGAAGGCGTGTCCAAGCGCTTCGGCCGCATGGCCGCGCTGGACGACCTGACCCTGGCGATCCCGTCGGGACGCCGCGTGGCGCTTATC
Organism: uncultured bacterium; assembly: GCA_903847545.1. Lineage (GTDB taxonomy): Bacteria > Krumholzibacteriota > Krumholzibacteriia > LZORAL124-64-63 > LZORAL124-64-63 > CAINDZ01. The sequence goes on from CAINDZ010000120.1 coordinate 5,790, forward strand.
GGGCCCAACGGGTCGGGGAAGTCGACGCTGACCCGCATCCTGATGGGCATCCTCTCGTTCGACGGCCAGGTGCGCCTCGACGGCCGCGACGCCCGCCGCGAGCGCGCCGTGCTGGCGCGGGGGCTGGCCTACGTGCCGCAGGTGGCACCGCAGCTGGGGGCCAGCGTCGACGAGGTGGTGCGCTCGATCTGCGCCATCCGGCGCGCCGACGCGGCCGAGGTGCGCGCGCTTTCCGCGCGGCTGGGGCTCGACATCGATGCAGCCGGCCGCAAGCCGTTCCGCGCGCTGTCGGGCGGCATGAAGCAGAAGCTGCTGATCGCCCTGGCGCTGGCGCCCGAGGCGTCGCTGCTGCTGCTGGACGAGCCGACGGCCAGCCTCGACGCGGCGGCGCGGCAGGTGTTCTACGAGCTGGTGGCCGAGCGCGCGGCGCGGGCCACCGTGCTGCTGTGCTCGCACCGGCTGGAGGAGGTGCGCCACCTGGTCGACCACGTCGTCGGCCTGCACGCCGGCCGCATCGCCTACGACGGCGCGGTCGGCGACTACCTGGGCGCGCGCAGCCACGCCGTGATCGAGGTCTACGTGGCGTGCGCCGGCCACGAGCCTTGGCTGCGCGATTGCGGATTCCGGCCGGGCGCGGGCCGCGGCTGGGCGCGCACCGTCAGCCACGACGAGAAGCTGGATCTGGTGCGGCAGCTGTCGTCCGTGCTGAAGGGCGACCTGGAGAACCTGGTCGTGCGCGACCTGGACCTGGTCGAGGATCCGGGCGCGATCGTGGAGGCCGCGTGGCCCGAGCGGCCAGGGGCCCGGCAGGAGGGACTGGCATGAGCGGATCGCGCGCGGGAAAGATCGGCCTGGTCGCCGCGGGCGTGCTCGCGCTGGCGGCCGCCGCGGTGTTCGTGCTGGGACGCTCGGAGGCGCTGCCGGACGGCCCGCAGGACATCGTGTGGGACCACGCGACCTGCGCCGAGTGCCGCATGTCGGTGACCGAGCGCGGCTACGCGGCCCAGTTGCAGACCAAGGATGGGCGTGTCCTGGACTTCGACGATCCCGGCTGCCTGTTCCGCTGGGAGCGGCACGAGACGGCGCCGGTGCACGCGGTGTGGTTCCGCCACGTGCGCGAGGACCGCTGGTTGGCGGCGGCGAAGGCGGGATTCGTCGCGTCGGGACCGTCGCCCATGGGCTACGACCTGGGCGCCGTCGATGCCGGCGCCGAGGGGGCGCTGACCCTTGCCGCCGTCCGCGAGCGGTTCGCCGCGCCCGGCGAAGGGAAGGACGACCATGCGCATTGACCGCGCGAACACGCTGGCCATGGCGCGCCTGGACCTCGGCGAGGTGCGGCGCTCGCGCTGGCTTGTCTTCTGCCTGGGGTTGTACGGGCTGCTGGCGGTGCTCTTCCTGCTGGTGGGGTTGCGCGAGTCGACGGTGCTGGGTTTCACCGGCCTGGGCCGCGTGCTGTTGTCGATGAGCCACGCGCTGGTGCTGCTGCTGCCGATCCTGGCGCTGTCGGCCACGGCGCAGGTCGTCAACCGCGCGCAGGACGATGGCACCCTCGAGTTGCTGTTCAGCCACCCGGTGACGCGCGCCGAGTACTTCCTGGGCGTGACCGGCGTGCGCTTCGGCGTGCTGTTCCTGCCGTTCGTGGCGCTGATGGTGCTGGTTGCGCTGATCGGCCGCCTGGGGCTGGGCAGCGCCGTCACCTGGGGCTTCCTGGGGCGCAGCCTGGTCGTGTGCGGCGCGCTGATCTGGGCCTACACGGGCTGCGGCCTGGCCGTGTCGACGTTCGTCCGCAACCAGGCCAAGGCGGTGATGGTGCTGCTGGGCACGTGGGTGCTGTCGGTGGCGCTGCTCGATTTCCTGCTGATCGGCGCCATGCTGCAGTGGCGGCTGAACCCGCGCAGCGTATTCCTGCTGGCGGCGCTGAACCCCGTCGAGGCGGCGCGGCTGGCGCTGCTGTCGTCGGCCGAGCAGTCGCTGTCGGTGCTCGGGCCGGTCGGCTTCTACCTGGCCCATCGCGTGGGGGCGACGTCGCTCCTGCTGCTGGGCACATTGTGGCCGCTGCTGCTGGGGGCGGCGGCCTGGTTGCTGGCATTGCGACGGTTCTCGCGCCAGGACCTCACCTGATGCCGCGGCGGGCCGCGACGGCCCGACGGGAGGGGAACGACGATGAAGTGGGCTGTCGGTGATTTCATGGAGGTCCTCAACGCGCCCGTGACGCGGCGCGGCCGCCTGCTGCTGGTGGCGCTCGTCATCCCGCTGGTGCTCAGCTTCTTCTTCCCGCTGTGGCGCATCGCGATGAAGGCGCCGCAGTACCCGAAGGGGCTGCACATGGACATCTACGCCTACAAGCTGTCCGGCGGCCACGGCGGGCACGACGTGACCGAGCTCAACGAGCTCAACCACTACATCGGCATGCGCAAGCTCGACCGGGCCGGCGTGCCCGAGCTGGGCTGGATCCCGTTCGCGTTCGGCGCCCTGGCACTGCTCACGCTGCGCGTGGCGGCGCTGGGGCGTGTCCGGGACCTGGTCGACCTGGGGGTCCTCATCGCGTACGTGACCCTGTTCTTCTTCGCCCGCTTCATCATGATGCTGTACCGCTACGGCCACGACCTGGACCCGACGGCCGCCCTGAAGCTCAAGCCGTTCATGCCGGTCATCATCGGGACCAAACAAATTGCCAATTTCACGACGCAATCTTATCCTCTGGCCGGCACCGTCCTGACGGGCATCTTCGCGGGAGGCGTCATCGCGCTGGCCATCGGGCATTGCCTGAAGGCGGGCGGCCGGCCGGGCGCGACGGCAGGACAAGGTCGATAGTTGGCGGGCCATGCGGGTCGCCAGGCGGGATCCATGGTCAGCCAGACGACGCGGTATGCGCTCCACATCCTGGGCTACCTGGCCCAGAACGACAACGCCCTGGTGCCGGGCGAGCAGATCGCGTCGGACATCGGCGTGCCTGCCAACTACCTGGCCAAGATCCTCAACCAGCTGCGGCGTGCCGGCATCGTCGAGTCGCGCAAGGGCTGGGGCGGCGGCTTTCGCCTGCTGGACGAGGCGCGGGGCCGCCCGCTGGTCGATGTCGTCCGCATCTTCGAGGGCGACAAGCCGTCGTGCATCCCCTCCTGCATCTTCGGCCTGCCAGCGTGCGATGACGGCAACCCCTGCGCGCTGCACGGCCACTGGTCCGAGATCCGCGACAGCTTCGGGGCGATGCTCCGGACCACCACCATCGGCGAACTCAAGCGCCGCGCGCTGCCGGACCTGTCCGCCGAGAAGCCCTGACCCCTCGCCCGATCACGCTTGAATCGCCGTCTTTCCGCATGCTAGAATCCAGACGGATTCGGTGTGTTTTTCTTTTCCCGGGGGGGCAACATGAAGAACCTCGCTCTCGTGGCACTCGTCGTCCTGCTGGCCGCCACTTCTGCTTCCGCCCAGGTCACCAACGGTGACTTCGCGACCAGCATCTCCGGCTGGACCCTCGGCGGCGCCGGCGTGCCCATTTCGTGGCACCCGACCGTCGGCAACCCGGGCGGCTCGGCCTACTTCTACGGCGCGTACGGCGGCACCGGCTCGATCGACCAGATGTTCCAGTGCGGCGGCGGGCACGGCGACGCCAACTGCGACATCAGCCTGGAGTACCGCTACTACCTGTCGGGCGGTGCGTCGGTGCAGGTGGTCGTGTCGATCGACAACGTCGACGTCTACACGGTGAACCACGTCACCGAGAGCCCGCTGTGGAACCCGGTGACCCTGACGGTGCCGTGCGGCCTGCACTCCATCAAGGTGTCGACCAACACCCTCTCGATGGGCACCTTCGGCCAGTGGGCGGTCTTCGCGGACAACGTGCAGGGCCTGTGCACGTCCGTGGTGCCGGACGAGGCGCAGGGATGGGGCACCCTGAAGGCGACCTACCGCTGATCGGTGCGTACTGACGAAGACGGGCCGCCCCTCACGCTGGAGAGACGGCCCGTTCTTCCGCGCGCCCGCCTGCTGCAAGCAGCGCCGCCCCGCCCCCCGACAAGTCCCCCCATCACCCCGTGTTCTGCAAGCCCTGCGAGATCCCGCGCACCGTCTCGAAGAGCGCCTTTTCCAGCTCGGCATCCTCGCGATCGGTCGCCCGCCACCGCGCCAGCAGGTCCACCTGCAGCAGGCTGATCGGGTCGACGTACGGGTTGCGCAGCCGGATGCTGCGCTGCAGCGCGGGCTCGCGGTCGAGCAGCTCGTCCTCGTCGCGCAGGCGCAGCACCCACTCGCGCGTCTCGGCGAGCCGGGCGCGGATGATCGGGAACACCTCGTCGCCCGCCGGGCCGGCCAACGCGGCGTAGCGGGCGGCGATGTCCAGGTCGCTCTTCGCCAGCACCATCGCCAGGTCCGACAGCAGGTTGGTGAAGAACGGCCAGTGCGCCGCCATCTCGCGCAGCACCTGTTCGTCGTGCGCGGCGGCGGCCTCGGTCAGGCCGCGTCCCACGCCGAACCAGGCCGGCAGCAGGTGCCGGTTCTGTGTCCAGGCGAAGACCCACGGGATGGCGCGCAGGTTCTCGACGCCGCGGCCGCCGCGCCGCGAGGCCGGGCGCGAGCCGATCTCCAGGCGCTCGATGACGTCGATGGGCGTGGCCGCGCGGAAGTAGTCGTGGAACAGCGGGTGGTCGTGGACCAGGCGCTGGTAGTCGGCGCGGCCCGCCGACGCCGCCAGGTCCATCACCGCAACCCAGGCCGGGTCGGGCCGCGAGCGCGGGCTGCACAGCACCGTCGTCTCGAGCACGGCGCCCGTCATCAACTCGAGCGTGCGCCCGGCGATGCCGCGCAGGCCGTACTTGGTGTGCACGATCTCGCCCTGCTCGGTCAGGCGCAGGTGGCCGCGCAGCGCGCCGCAGGGATCGGCCAGCACGGCCTCGCGCGTCTTGCCGCCGCCGCGGCCGACGCTGCCGCCGCGGCCGTGGAAGAAGGTGAGGTCCACGCCGGCGGCGTCGGCGCGGTTGGCCAGCTCCTCCTGCACGCGGTACAGCGCCCAGCGCGAGGCGGCGATGCCCGAGATCTTGCTCGAGTCGCTGTAGCCGAGCATCACCAGCTGGCGGTCGCCGCGCGCGGCCAGGTGGCGGCGCACGAGGTCGTCGTCCAGCAGGCTGCCGAGCGTGGCGGCGGCGCGCTCGAGGTCGTCCACCGTCTCGAACAGCGGGGCCACGTCAAGATCGATGGCGCCGCCGGCGCCGATGGCGTCGACGGCTTCGCGCAACCCGGCGGCATGGGCGATGAGCAGCACGGCCAGCACGTCGTCGGCGCTCTGCGCCATCGAGATGATGTAGGGACCCAGGGCGCGGGGGCCGTGGCGGCGGCGCGCGGCCGCGACGGTGCGCATCACGTCGAGAGCGCGCCGCGATTCGTCATCGGCCGGCAGCTCGCGCGGGGGCGCCGCCTGCAGCGCCGCGCGCAGCCGGGCGGCGCGCTCGGCCGGGGCCCGGGTCGTGAACGCGTCGTCGCCCAGCAGGCGGCCGGCCACGCGGCGGTGCACCTCGGAGTCCTGCCGCAGGTCGAGCGTGGCCAGGTGGAAGCCGAACGTGAGCACGCGCCGCTCGAACGCCTCGACCAGCGCCAGCCCGCCACCGCCGCCGCCAGGCGCGCGCAGGCTGTCGGCCACCACGCGCACGTCGGCCAGCAGTTCGTCGACGGCGGCATAGGCGCCCGGGGCGTCGACCAGCGCGGCTTCCAGGCGGGCCTGCACCAGCAGCAGCAGCAGGCGGTACGGCATGTCCGCGCTGCGCCGCGGCAGCGCGGCGGCGCGGTCGGGCATCAGCGCGCGGTATGCCTCGATGCGCTGCAGCACGGCCGGCGCCACGCGCACGCGGGCGGCGCTCTGGCTCAGCTCGTCGGCCAGGTCGGCCACCTCGCGGCGGTAGCAGTCCAGGATGAGCGCACGCTGGCGGTCGAGCGTGGCGGCGATCGTCGCGGGCCCCACGTTGGGGTTGCCGTCCATGTCGCCGCCGACCCACGAGCCGAAGCACACCACCGGGCACGGCAGCGGGCTGCCGGCGCCGGGGCCGAAGGCGGCCTCGAAGGCCTGGGCCAGCGACTCGTAGAAGCCGGGCAGCACGCGGTAGACGACCTCGA
>CAINDZ010000121.1 GCA_903847545.1 uncultured bacterium
ACAATCTCGTGATCGCCGTCACCTACAACCTGGTGGCGGTCGGCTGCTGCGCCGCGGGACTGGTCACGCCCGTGGCCGCGGCGATCTTCATGCCCGCCAGTTCGGTCGCCGTGGTGACGGTGACGGCCGTGCGCGTCTCCAGGGGCCGCTCATGGATGTGAGGAGGACGCCGTGAATGTGATCGTCGTCATGGTCTTCTTCAGCCTCGCCCTAGTGATAGCGGGACTCATTTTCTTTTTCAATCGCCTGCGTGACGGGGACTTCGACCACGGTGAGCGTCTGTCCATCCTGCCTCTGGCGGATGACGACGGCGCAACAAACGGGACAAAACAGGTTGACCCTCGGAACGGGGATGACAAATTGGACCGATTGGGTTCCAATGCTGCGGATGCGAACGGGACAGGGACGACGCCGACGGCGTAGGTCCGAGGCCGCGCACGCGTTGCGCGGCGCCACGCCGGCGCCGGTAAGCCGGACGAGCAAAGGAGAAAGGTGCCCCCATGGACACCACGAACACGCAGATGAAGACGATCGTCTATGATGACGCGATCGTGCGGGCGTTCTCGATCGTGACGGTGCTGTGGGGCGTCGTCGCGTTCCTGCTGGGGGTGATCGTCGCCGCGCAATTGTCGTTCTGGCAGGCCAACTTCGGTCTGGAGTGGCTGAGCTTCGGCCGCCTGCGCCCGCTGCACACGAACGCCGCCATCTTCGCCTTCGTCGGCAACGGCATCTTCGCCGGCATCTACTACTCGTCACAGCGGCTGCTCAAGACGCGCATGGCCAACGACATGCTCAGCTGGGCCCACTTCTGGGGCTGGCAGCTGATCATCGTCTGCGCCGCGCTGTCGTACCCGCTCGGGCTGACGCAGGGCAAGGAATACGCCGAGCTGATCTGGCCGATCGACCTGATGGTCGTCCTCGTCTGGGTCATCTTCGGGGCAAACTTCTTCTGGACCCTCGCCAAGCGCAACGAGAAGAACCTCTACGTGGCGATCTGGTTCTACATCTCGTGCATCGTGACCATCGCCGTGCTGTACATCGTCAACAACCTGGCGCTGCCCACCGGCCTGACGCACAGCTACCCGATCTTCGGCGGCGTGCAGGACGCGCTGGTGCAGTGGTGGTACGGCCACAACGCGGTGGCATTCTTCCTGACCACCCCGCCGCTGGGCCTGATGTACTACTTCATGGTGAAGGCCGCCGACCGCCCGGTGTACTCGTACCGCCTGTCGGTGGTGCACTTCTGGTCGCTGGTCTTCCTGTACATCTGGGCCGGCCCGCACCACCTGCTGTACACGGCGCTGCCCGACTGGGCGCAGACCCTGGGCATGCTGTTCTCTGTGATGCTGTGGGCGCCGTCGTGGGGCGGCATGCTCAACGGCCTGCTGACGCTGCGCGGCGCCTGGGACAAGCTGCGCACCGACCCGGTCATCAAGTTCTTCGTCGTGGCCGTCACGTTCTACGGCATGGCCACCTTCGAGGGCCCGCTGCTGTCGATCAAGAGCGTCAACGCCCTGGGCCACTACTCGGACTGGATCATCGGCCACGTGCACGGCGGCGCGCTGGGCTGGAACGCCTTCATGACGTTCGGCATCCTGTACTGGCTGTTCCCGCGCCTGTACGGCACGAAGCTGTACAGCACCAAGATGGCCGAACTGCACTTCTGGGTCGGCACCATCGGCATCCTCATGTACATCGTCTCGATGTGGGTCAGCGGCGTCAGCCAGGGCCTGTTCTGGCGCGCGCTGGACGCCGAGGGCTTCCTGAAATACCCGGACTTCATCGAGGGCCTGTCCAACAGCATCCCGATGTACCACACGCGACTGCTGGGCGGCGTCCTGTTCCTGGCCGGCTCGCTC
>CAINDZ010000122.1 GCA_903847545.1 uncultured bacterium
CGGATGCGCGCCCGCATGCTGGCCGGGCTGGGCTACGTGGCCCTGGCGGCCGACGTCTACGGCCAGGGCGTGCGCCCGGCCGACACCGCCGCCGCGGCCAAGGAGGCCGGCAAGTACTACGGCGACCGCCCCCTGCTGCGGGCCCGCGTCGCGGCCGGCCTGGATGCGCTGAGGAAGCAACCGGGCGTCGACGCCGCGCGCTGCGCCGCCATCGGCTACTGCTTCGGCGGCGGCGCGGTGCTGGAACTGGCGCGCTCGGGCGCCGACCTGCGCGGCGTCGTCAGCTTCCACGGCAGCCTGGACACTCCGCTGCCGGCGGCCCCCGGCGGCGTGAAGGCGCGCGTGCTGGTCTGCCACGGCGCGGCCGACCCGTTCGTCAAGCCCGAGGCGGTCGCGGGCTTCGTCAAGGAGATGGAGGCGGCCGGCGCGGACTACGAGCTGGTGATGTACGCCGGCGCGGTGCACGCGTTCACGCAGAAGGAAGCCGGGAACGACCCGGCGCGCGGGGCGGCCTACCAGGAGCGCGCCGACCTGAGGTCGTGGGAGGCGATGAAGGGGTTCCTGGCCGAGGTGCTCCGCTAGGGGGCGGGGCGCCCGTCAGCCGGCGGGCGATTCCCCGGCCAGCGTCCGGTCGATCTCGTCGGCGGTCAGCAGGTCCAGCGGCAGGCCGCGCTCGCGCAGCCGGAGCGCGACCTGCCGCCGCACGGCCGCGGTCGCGTTCTGCCCGAACTTCACCTTGCCCGTCCACGACTCCGTGACCACGCGGAATACGCCGACATGGGCCAGCGAGCCCTGGTACATCGGCAGCGTGTGGTCGATGGGCGTGTACCCGCCCCCGGGCTGCATCTTCTCCATCAGCGCCTGCAGCGCGCGCGCCTTGAGCGCCGGGTCGGTGACGACCTCGGCGCGACCCTGCACCTCGACCGACTTGAAGTACTGCGTGGCGGGGCAGGCGTGCGTGGGCGAGGACCAGGTCGAGGGGATGAAGCTGTATTCCTTGACCATCGTGAAGGCGGCGCGCGGGCGGGCCTGCATCAGGGCGAACTTCTCGCCCTCGAGGGCGCCGTGGAAGACGATGTCGCCGTCGAGGGCCGCGAAGTTCACCGCGATCGCCCGCAGCCGGCCGTCGCCCGTGGCCAGGGCGAGATAGCCCGCGACGCAATCGCGGGCCACCTCGTCGAAGACCGCCGGATCGGCGCTGGCCAGCTCGCCGCGGCGCATCGACCGCTACTTCGCCGCCGGCTTGACCGTCATGCCGGCGCCGGCGAACACGACCTCGGGCGCCACTTCCTGCTGGGCCATCATGTTGCCCGCGTTGATCGTCCACGTCGACGTGCGGCCGTCGACCTTCGGCGCGTTGCTGCGCACGATGTCGCCCGGCACCGTCAGCTTGATGACGATGTCCAGCTCGTTGATCGCGCCCATCAGCGTGGCCGCCAGCTCGCTCTGCCGCTGCATCTGCTCGGGCGTGGGCGTGGGCGGCGGCGTGGTCTTCTGCGGCGTGGCCGGGAAGTTGTACTGCTTGGTGCGCAGCGCGACGTTGCCGCCG
>CAINDZ010000123.1 GCA_903847545.1 uncultured bacterium
CACCTGCTTCATGCGCTTCTTGCCTTCCTTCTGCTTCTCCAGCAGCTTCCGCTTGCGCGTGATGTCGCCGCCGTAGCACTTGGCGGTCACGTTCTTGCGGAACGGCTGCACCGTCGTGCGGGCCAGCACGCGCGAGCCCACAGCGGCCTGGATCGCCACCGAGAACATCTGGCGCGGGATCAGCTCCTTCAGCTTCTGGCAGAGCTTCAGGCCCCAGCTGTAGGCGTTGTCCTTGTGCACGATGCAGGTCAGGGCGTCGACGTCGTCGCCGTTGATCTTGAGGTCCAGCCGCACCAGGTCGTCGGCCCGGTGCTTCAGGTACTCGTAGTCCAGCGAGGCGTAGCCCTTGGTGACGGACTTCAGCTTGTCGTAGTAGTCGACCACCAGCTCGTTCAACGGCAGGTCGAACTCCAGGTTCACGCGCTCGACGTCCAGGTACTCCATCTTCGTCTGCACGCCGCGGCGTTCGAGCGAGATCTGGATGACCGGCCCGACGAATTCCTTCGGCGTGATGACCGACGCGCGCACGATGGGCTCGCGGATCTCGGCGATGATCTTGGGATCGGGCAGCAGCGCCGGGTTCTCGCACAGCTGCACGGTGCCGTCGCGCAGCAGCACCTCGTACTCCACGTTGGGCAGCGTCGCGATCAGGCTGAGGCCGTACTCGCGCTCGAGCCGCTCCTGCACGATCTCCAGGTGCAGCAGCCCCAGGAACCCGCAGCGGAAGCCGAAGCCCAGCGCCGCGGAGGTCTCCTTCTCCCAGGTCAGCGAGGCGTCGTTCAGCTGCAGCTTCTGCAGCGCGTCCAGCAGCTCGTCGTACTGGTCGTTCTCGGTCGGATACAGTCCCGAGAACACCATCGGCTTGGCCTCGGCATAGCCGGGCCACGGCGTCGAGCAGGGATTCTCGGCCAGCGTCACCGTGTCGCCCACGCGCACGTGGCGCACGTCCTTGGCGCCGGTCGCGATGTAGCCCACCTCGCCCGCCGTCAGGCCCTTCTGCGAGATGCGCGCCAGCCGGAAGTAGCCGATGTCCCCCACGTCGAACTGCCGCTCGTTGGAGAACACGCGAATCTTCTGGCCCTTGCCGATGGAGCCCGAGAACATGCGCACGTAGGCCACGGCGCCGACGTAGGCGTCGAACATCGAGTCGAAGATCAGCGCCTGCGCGGGCGCGTCGGGGTCGCCCTGCGGGGGCGGCACGCGGTCGACGACGGCCTTCAACAGTTCGGGGATGCCATCGCCCGTCTTGGCGCTGACCTTGACGATCTCCTCGGGCGCGCAGCCGATCAGGTCGATGAACTGGTCGACGACGTAGTCCACGCGCGCGGCCGGCAGGTCGATCTTGTTGATCACCGGGATGATCGCCAGGTCGTGCTCGAGCGCCAGGTAGAGGTTGTTGATGGTCTGCGCCTGCACGCCCTGCACGGCGTCGACGACCAGCAGCGCGCCCTCGCAGGCGGCCAGCGAGCGGCTGACCTCGTAGTGGAAGTCGACGTGTCCCGGGGTGTCGATCAGGTTCAGCACCCAGTCCTTGCCCTGGGGGTCGCGGTAGTCCATGCGGACGGGGTGGCTCTTGATGGTGATGCCGCGCTCGCGCTCGAGGTCCATCGAGTCGAGGACCTGCGCCTGCATATCCTTGCCGGTGAGCGTACCGGTGACCTCGAGCAGCCGGTCCGCCAGCGTGCTCTTGCCGTGGTCGATGTGCGCGATGATGCAGAAGTTGCGCGCTTGTTCGCGGTTGAAGGCCATCGAGCAGTCACCTGTCGGCTGAGGAAGCAACCCGGTCCGGGAACCGGCACCCATGCGAAAAACCGCGGCCCTGACGGGGCCGCGTCCGGCCAAAGATAGGGGTCAGAACCCCGTTCGCCACTGGAAAACCGTCACCTCGGGCCCCGTCGGGGCCAGCCCCACGGACCCGGAGCCCGCCGGCTCGAAGACATCCTGCCAGTGGTCGGGCACCGGCACCGGGTCGTGGTCGAAGTCGAACAGGTGCGCCCCCACGTAGGCGTCCAGCGCGATGATGAGCAGGGCCCCGCCCGACCACCACACGAAATCCTGCATCTGGGCACGGTGCTCGGTCGCCAGGTTGTCGACGAACATGCGGTCGGACGCGCCGGGCTCGAGCGTGGCCGCGAACTCGCGGTCGCGCCGCTCCTGCCGGTCGCGGGCCAGCAGGTTGGTCCAGAAGTACATTTCGGTCCCGAACGCCAGCGCCGCCCGCCAGCCGCCGCCGGCGTACAGCTGCCCCCAGCCCGGGAATAGCGGCGTCATCAGCACGGCCCCTGTCGCGTTCACGCCAGTGTCCCACAGGTTGACCGCCGGCTCGTCCGCCTTGGCGGCCGCCTGCACGCGCCGCTTCAGGTCCTCGGGCAGTGCCGGCGCCGCTGTCGCGGCCGAGTCGGGGACCGCAGCCGCCACGGAGTCGGGCGCCACCGCCGCGGGCACGGCCGGCACGGCCGTGACCGTCGAATCCGTCGCCGCCGCCTGCGCCCACGCATGACCCGCGCCGCCGGCCGCCAGGGCCGCCAGCACGCACGCGACCGCCACCGCCACCCGCGCGCCGGCCCGCGGCCATCGCCGCGCGCCTGCGTCCAGGGCCACCGGTCGAGCGGTCATCGGGACGTCCTCTCGGGAAAACCTGGATCCGGGGATATCCGTGCGGCAACGCCATGCCGCGGCCCCAGGTTCCGGCCGCGGGGCCGGGCGGGGGCAGGCGGATGGCGGGAATGTGTGGGAATCGAACCCACCTCGGACGGTAAACGCGCCCGACAGAAGGATTTGAAGTCCCCGGGGCCCACCAGGACCCATTCATTCCCGCCTGAAGTGCAGGTGGGAACCCGCCGCGCCCTCAGGGCGCGGCGCCGGGGTCAAGCATACGCCACGAGCTCGATCTCGACCAGCACATCCTTGGGCAGCCGCGAGACCTCGACGACGCTGCGCGCCGGCGGCTCGCCCGGGAAGAACGTCGCGTACACCTCGTTGATGGCCGCGAACTGCCCCATGTCGCGAATGAA
>CAINDZ010000124.1 GCA_903847545.1 uncultured bacterium
CCTCCTCCACGACCGGCGCCACGTAGATGGCGAAGCTCCACGTCGGCAACTTCACCAGGCCCATCAGCGCCGTGTTGGCGAAGTACGTGACGGCGGCCGCCACCGCGCCGACCAGCAGTGCCCAGGCCACGCGCCGGCGACGCACCAGGCGGAACGTGTCGACCAGGACCAGCGCCAGGAGGAAGGAGAGGACCGGAAGGCAGGCGATCGCCGCGCGCACGGCGAACTGCAGCGGGCCGGGGCCCGGGGACATCATGGCCTACTCGAAGACAAAGATGCCCTCGAAGCCTGCCAGCGAGAGGACCTCGCGCAGGTGCGGACTGAGCCCCGCCAGCACCAGGCCGTCGCCGCCGCCCTCGCGCAGCCGGCGCTGCGCCGCGATCAGGATGCCCAGCCCCGCGCTGGCGATGTAGTCGAGGCGCGTGAAGTCGAGGCGGCAGGTGCCCTGGACGGCGCCGAGGAATTCGCGGGCCACCGGGGCGCTGGCGGCGTCAAGGCGACCCTCGAGCCGCACCGAGCCGTCGTCCTGCCAGTCGATCGCGAACATCGTTCAGGCCTGCTCCCCGGTCAGGGGCCACAGGCGGTGCAGGTCCTGCGAGGCGACGTCTTCCTTCTTCAGGAGGTCGGCGACGGTCGTCTGGCTGAGCACTTCGGTCAGGCGTCCCTCGAGGTGCTGCCAGACCGGGCGCAGCCCGCAGTTGTTGTTGCGCGGACAGTCGGGGGAATCGTCGCTGGCCCCGCACGGGAAGCCGGCGACCGGATCGCCGCTGACCGAGTAGATGATCTGCGCGGCGGAGATGGCTTCGGGCGCGCCAGCCAGCACGTAGCCGCCGTAGCGGCCACGCAGCGCATCGACCACGCCCCCGCGCCGCAGCATGCCCAGCAGCTTGGCGACGGTCGGCTCCGGCAGGTTCTCGGCCTCGGCCAGGTCCCCGAGGGTCACCTGGCCGCCCACGTGGGCCATGCGCATCACCAGCCGGACGGCCTGCTCCTCGGCCCGGGTCACGCGGAACATTGCGACTCGCCGAACATGTTTGCCTTCTTCCCGTTGGCGGGCCAACTGCGGCCCCGGCCTCAATGTTGCCTATTTAAGTCAGATTAAAGCAGGGATCGGCCGATTGCGCAACTACGGGATGGCCGGCGGGTCCGCCAGGCGCAGGCGGCCCTCGCGCACGGGTTCGGGCTGGCCGGCCAGCACCAGGGCCAGGTCCGGCAGGATGTCGACGACCGTGCCCCGGCGCCGGGGCGGGCCGGGATCGGACCCGTCGCGACCGGCGTCCGCCGCCCAGACCGCCACCTCGCGCCCGAGGACGAGGGCGTGGTTGCGATAGGCCGCCACCAGCCCGGCGGGACCCGCGGTCGCCAGCAGGGCCAGGCGCTCGCGCACGCGCGCCAGCACGATGCCGGCGGCCGCGCCCAGGGTCGGCACGGCGCCGGCGGGCAGCCGGCCGGCCAGCGCCGCGGGCGGCAATGCGAACGGGTCGGACGGCAGCGGCGGCGCTGCGACCAGGTTCAGGCCCAGCCCGAGGAACACGGTCGAAATGCGGGCGCCGGTCGTGCGCGCGGCGGTCAGGACGCCCCCCACCTTGCGCCAGGATCCATCGGCCTCGGCGAGCACCAGGTCGTTGACCCACTTGAGTCCCGGCCGCGCTCCCGTGTCGGCATGCGGACCGGTCATCGCGATGGCCGCCTCGGCCAGCGCCACGCCCGGCAGCATCGGCAGCGACGGCGCGCACCGCGCCGCATCCAGGTCGCAAGGGAGCGCCACGCTCAGGTGGAGGTTGCCCGGCAGCGCCGCCCAGCGGCGGCCGTGCTGGCCCTGGAGGCAGCCGCCGTCGAGCGTCAGGCAGGCGACCGGACCGGGCAGGGCCTCGCCGCGCGACGTCAGGGAGCGCAGCGCGTCATAGGGCGAGGCGGTCCCCCCGCGGGAGACGATGACCTCGTGCCAGCCGGCGGCAGGCAGCACGGCGGCGGCGGCAGACGACACCTGCAGGGGGACGCCCGGCAGGCCGCAAGCGCGCCAGAGCGCCCCCACGAAGTCGTCGCCGGGAGCGGCAGGAAAAACGTCCGGAGCGGCCTTGGGACCGGCTGGCGCAACCCCGCCGAGCGCCCGCCGCGATTCCTCGCAATCGACGATCACACAACACCTTGGCGCGGCCGGTGGCCGCAAATCGAAAACCTCTTTGCGGGATCCCGACCACTATGGTAGGGTCCGCCGCAGTCACGTGAAAGCGGCCCGGCAGGCACTGCCGCCCCACCGGTCGACTGTGCCAGACGCCGTCACCCATGGGCCCGGGTCTTACCCCCCGCACTTTGCACGAGGAGACGACATGCGCAAGAGGTTCCTCCTGCTGGCGCCTGCCCTGGGGCTGCTGCTCCTGGGAGCCGGACTGGCCCATGCATCCGGCTTCAGCATCTATGAAGCCGGCTCGCGGGCCACGGCCCTCGGCTGCGCCTTCACGGCCACGGCCGATGACGGGTCGGCCCTGTTCTACAACGCCGCCGGGCTGTCCTTCCAGACCGGTCGCAACGTCGACGTGAACATCGTGGGCGTCGCGCCCCAGTTCAAGTTCGCCGGCCACCTGACGCAGGGCGACGCACTGCAGACCGGCAAAGCCGAGAGCAAGCTCTACCTCGTGCCCGGCGCCTACTACACGGCGAAGCACAGCGACAAGCTGGCCTACGGCGTCGGCATGTACGCGCCCTTCGGCCTGGGCGTCGTGTGGAAGGACCCCGAGACCTGGGTGGGTCGCCGCATCAGCCATGACGTGCAGATCCAGACGATCTACGTGACGCCCGCCGTCAGCTACATGCTGGGCGAGGGCTTCGCGCTGGCCGTGGGCGCCGACGTCGCCACCCAGAACCTGAGCCTGACCAAGTTCACGCCCGAGCCGCAGTTCGGCACCAACGCGCTGGAGTCCGAGATTTCCGGCCGCAGCAAGCCGAACATCACGCCCTCGCTGGGCATGATGCTGCGCCCGAGCCCGCGTGTGTCGGTCGGCGCCATGTACCACTGGGGCAAGACGATGAAGTTCGAGGACCGCACGGCCACGCTGACCAACGTGCAGGCCGAGGGCGAGACCTGGGCCGCCGCGCTGCTGAACGGCCTGGGCGGCAGCGAGCAGAAGCTGTCGTCGGAGCTGAACCTGCCGTCGATGATGTCGCTGGGCGTCGCCGCGACGACGAAGGACGGCAAGCTGCGCGTCGAGGGCGACTACGTCTACTTCGGCTGGCGCACGTTCCAGGCGCTGAACCTGGACTTCGACAACAACGCCCTCGACCAGCTCATCCACTTCGGCTACAAGGACTCGTGGCAGGCGCGCTTCGGCGCCGAGTACACCGTGGACGAGAAGCTGCGCCTGCAGTTCGGCTACGTGTACGACACAACGCCGCAGCCGCTGAAGGCCGTCTCGCCGCTGCTGCCCGACAGCAACCGCAACGACTACTCGCTGGGCTTCAGCTACAAGACCGGCTCGTGGGACCTGAACGCCAGCTACATGGTGGTCGTCGGCTCCAAGCGGAC
>CAINDZ010000125.1 GCA_903847545.1 uncultured bacterium
CTCGGCAGCTACAGCACCACGCTGCCCGCGGGCGCCGTGGGGCCGCAGAACTCGTCGGGGCAGAACGTCACGCCCAAGGTGGCGCCGACGTTCGCGCAGCCCGCGCAGACGAACGACTTCTGGAGCAGCCTGATCTACCCGTTCTACGGCAGCGCGCACACGAACGTGCTTTATGCGCACCCGCTGATGGTCAAGGCCGTCGCGACGGGGCTGCAGGTCGGCCACACGACGACGCGCGTCTTCGCCGCCGACGACTACCTGTTCCCCTGGTCGCTGCAGCTGACGGTGGGCGTCGCCGGCCTGTCCGCCGCGCAGACGCAGACGCAGGGCTACGGCGACTGGACCGCCACAGCGCGGTGGGCCGACGAGGCGCAGACGATGACCGCCACCTTCGGCCACGGGCTGCCGTTCGTCTTCTTCCGGGTCAGCGGCGGCAATGCCGTCGTGACGCCCGAGGGCGCGTTCACGACGTGGTACAACCAGGGCGGCACGCTCGGCCTGACGATCCAGGGCCGCCACTACGGCGTCTTCGCGCCGTCCGGCTCGACGTGGACGGGCACCGGCCCCCTGACGTCGTCGCTGAACGGCCACGACTACCTGTCGATCGCGCTGCTGCCGGACAACCAGCCGGCGACCATCGCGCTGTTCCGCAAGCACGCCTACGCCTTCGTGACCGACAGCAAGGTCGCCTGGCAGTACGACGAGGCGGCCGCGACGGTGCACACGACGTACACGTATGAGACCCAGCTGATGGAGGACAACGGGACCAGCGTCAACGCGACGATGACGGCGCTGTACCGGCACCAGTGGCTGAACACGTCCGCGCCGATGACCGCGTACTCGTACCCGTCGGTCAACGGGCAGATGAAGCTGTACGAGGGCAGCTCGTTCACGACCGACCTGCCGTTCGCGGGTGTGCTGCCGGCGCTGCCGGACAACGGCGACTACAACCGCGCCGAGCTGCTCGCCCAGGTGCAGGCGGTGGCGACCGAGACCCTTTCCACGGGCCCGACGTACGAGAACGGCAAGGCCATGGGCCGCTTCGCGCACCTGGTCCGCATCGCCGACCAGCTGGGCGCGACGGCCGAGCGCGACCACTTCCTGGCCGAGCTCAAGGCGCGGCTGGAAGAGTGGTTCACCGCCGGCGGCGCGCAGGAATACGTCTACAACGACACGTGGGACGTCCTGACGGGCTATCCGTCCGGCTACGGGGCGGACAACCAGGTCAACGACCACCATTTCCACGCGGCGTACGCCGTCATGGCGGCGGCCACCATCGCGCAGTACGACAGCACCTGGGCCGCCCAGGACCACTGGGGCGGCATGGTCAACCTGCTGGTCCGCGACTGCAACAACTGGGACCGCACCGACACGCGGTTCCCGTTCCTGCGCTCGCACGACGCCTACGCGGGGCACTCGTGGGCGGCCGGCCACGGCGACTTCGGCGACGGCAACAACCAGGAGTCGAGCTCCGAGTCCATGAACTTCGCCACGGCCGTCATCCTGTGGGGCGAGGCGACGGGGCAGCAGGACGTCCGCGACCTGGGCGTGTACCTGCACGCCACCGAGACGACGGCCGTCGAGCAGTACTGGTTCGACATCGACAACGCCGTCTTCCCCGCGGACTACCCGCACGTCGCCATCGGCATGGTCTGGGGCGGCAAGGGCGTGCACTCGACGTGGTTCGGGGCCAACCCCGAGTTCATCCACGGCATCAACATCCTGCCCGTCAACGGCGGCTCGCTGTACCTGGGCCACCATCCCGAGCACGTGCTGGTCAACTGGAACGAGATCGTGTCCGAACGCGCCGGGCAGCCGATCATCTGGCAGGACCTCTTGTGGGAGTACCTGGCGCTCGCGGACCCGAACCTGGCGCTGTCCCACTACTTCGCCGACAGCGGCTACGAGCCGTTCGACGGCGAGTCGCGCGCCCACACGATGCACTGGCTGTTCAACCTGAAGAAGATGGGCCGCGTGGACACGACGATCCGCGCCGACATCCCGACCTACGCCGTGTTCCGCGACGCGGCCGGCGCCGTGACGTACGTCGCGTACAACGCCGGCGCGACCAGCCGCCTGGTCACGTTCACCGACGGTTTCTCGTTCACGGTCGGGCCGCGCGCGATGGCCTCGCACAGCACCTCGGCCGCGAACCCCGACGCGCCCGTCGTGATGCTGCTGGCCGACAAGACCACCGGCAAGGCGCCGCTGACCATCCACTTCCAGGGCAGCCAGAGCTTCGACCCGAACGCCCGCCCCCTGGCGTTCGCCTGGTCGTTCGAAGGCGCGGGCACGAGCACTGCCGCCGACACGACCGTCTCCTTCACCGGCGTCGGCGACCACTGGGTGCGCCTGACGGTCACCAACACGCTCGCCCTGTCCGCGCAGGACAGCGTCCTGGTCACCGTGCTGCCCAACGGCACGCCCTACTCGGGCACGCCGGTGGCCGTGCCCGGGCGCATCGAGGCCGAGAACTACGACCTCGGCGGCGAGGGCCGCGCCTACCACGACGTGAACGCCAACAACATCGGCCTGCTGTACCGCACGGGCGAGGGCGTCGACCTCGAGGGCGCCGCCGGCGGCGGCTACGACGTGTACTGGATCGTCGCGGGCGAATGGGTCGAGTACACGTTCTCGGTGGCCCAGGCGGGCTACTTCGACTTCGTCCCCTACGTGGCCACGGTCCCGGGCTTCGGCAACTTCAGGCTGTCCATCGACAACGTGGACGTGAGCGGGAAGCGCCCCGTGACCTCGACCGGCGGCTGGCAGTTCTGGACGCCCATCCGCGTCAAGGGTGTGCCCCTGTCGGCCGGCACGCACGTGATGCGGTTCGACTTCGACTCGGACACGGACAAGACGGGCTGGCTGTTCAGCCTGAATTACGTGAACGTCGAGCGCGTGATCCCGACGGGCGTGGGCGACGGCGACGTGCCGGGCGCCGTGGCCTCGGCGCGGGCCTATCCCAACCCGTTCAACCCGCAGGCGACGATCGAGTATGTGGTCCCGGCCGAGGGCCCGATCCGGCTGGCGGTGTTCGACGCGCGCGGCCGCCAGGTGCGGGTGCTGGCCGAAGGCAGCGCGACCGCGGGCACGCACACCATCGCGTGGGACGGGCGCGCGGACGACGGGCGGACCGTGGCCAGCGGGGTGTATTTCCTGCGGTACGAGACGGCGGGAGTGGCGCGGGTCGGGAAGTTGGTGGTGGTGAGGTAGAAGCCCGCGGCTGGGTGCCCGGAGGTACCGGCGGCGGTGGCGACACGCCTGCATGACAGAGATTCCCCTCCCGACCGGGAGGGGAATTCTCACAGGTGGTGGCCCCAAGGCTACAGCTCACGTACCGCCAACGGCTCCAGCGTCACGAGTCGGTTGTTGCCGGTAACCACCTCGTCTATTGTGCCCCCCGAGTCCCGCCCTGCATCTGGTTCAGTGGCAAAGGTGCGTCGCTTCCATGACCCCATCCGCTTCCAGCGCCCCACGCAGTGGAGCCTTGGCCGGCTTGCTGGCGGCGGCCCTTTTCGGGCTCAGTGCGCCGCTCGCCAAATTGCTGCTCGTCGATGTGCAGCCAGTGACCCTAGCTGGGCTTCTGTACTGTGGCGCCGGAATCGCCATTAGCCTGGCCATGCTCTTTCGACGGGACAATCCTGAAGCATCGCTGCAGCGCGCCGATGTCGGCCCCCTCCTGGGTGTCGTGCTCGCCGGGGGCATCCTCGCCCCCATGCTCATGCTGGTCGGGCTCGACCGGGTGCGCGGCATCGTCGGGTCGCTGCTGCTGAACCTCGAGGGCCCTTTCACGATCCTCCTGGCGGTGGTCGTGTTTCGCGAGCACCTCGGTCGCCGAACCGCGCTGGCGACCCTGCTTGTGCTTGTGGGCGCGGGCGTGCTCAAGACGCGACCCGGGGAGGTCGCCTCCGATGCCACCGGCGTGATCTGCATCACGGCGGCATGCCTCTGCTGGGGGCTCGACAACAACCTCACGCAACGCCTCTCGCTGCGTGATCCGTTCGCGGTGGTGCGGGTCAAGACCCTTTTCGCGGGTGTCGTCAACCTGGCCCTGGGCCTGGCGATCGGGGAACGAATTCCGTCTCTTTCCCTGGTGCTGGCCGCCGCCGCCCTCGGGGCGATCAGCTATGGGGCGAGCGTGGTGCTCGACGCCTATGCCCTGCGACTCCTGGGCGCGGCGCGCGAGGCCGCCTATTTCGCCACGGCACCATTCCTGGGGGCCATTCTGGCCACGGTCGTGCTGCAGGAAAGGCTGACACCCATCGACCTCGCAGCGATGGTCGCGATGTCGGGCGGGGTCGTGCTGTTGTTGCGAGAGCGCCACGCGCATGCGCACCGCCACGAACCGCTGGCCCACGAGCACCGTCACACCCACGGCGACGACCACCACCAGCACGAACATTCCGCAGATTCTCCTCCCGGCGAACCCCACGTTCACTGGCATCAGCACGACGCCATCGAGCACGACCATGCGCACACGCCGGACGCGCACCACCGGCACGGGCACTAGCGAACGGCCCCCGATGCCCCTGACGCCCCGTCATGGGAAACCGGCGACCGACTGCGGAAATTGCCAAGGGGAAACAAAATCTCCCCCTCCAGCCGGAGGGGGAGATCCTGCAATTGGTAGCCCCTGAGTGCCTGTATGCAAACCTATCCCGGAGCGCGTCCCACAGTGCCCGGCCATGCGCCGCATTTCTACTGGCCCCCGGGCTCGGTAACAGCTCAGATGGCCACCCGGGCGCCCGCACGTGCATTGAGGTACGCGGGATTGGACCAGATTCAAGATCAATGATCCATGCGGTTCACGCCCGAGTCCGCGAGTCAGCCTTGACAGTCGGGCATGGTCCACGCCAATTGCCTGGTAGCACAATCCCTTGGCGAATCAAATCTTAAGGCCAGGTCAGTCCGCTGCCCTTCCCATCTCCCGCGGCTTCATGTATCCTTCGGAGTCAGGGAGGCGGGCCGATGCAGATCAAGAACGTCCTGGCCGAGATCAACCGGATGCAAGATGACGGCGTGATTACCAGCTACGCCATCGGCGGAGCCGTCGGAGCCACGTTCTACCTGGAGCCTGCGGCCACGCTGGATATCGACATCTTTGTCGGTTTCGAAACCCGGCCCGGCAGCCTTCTGATCAGTCCGCAGCCCATCTACGACTACCTGACCGGGCGCGGGCACGCCGTTCGTGGCGAGTACATCGAGATCTCCAGTTGGCCGGTTCAATTCCTGCCCCCGACCGGCCCGCTGGCGGAAGAAGCCCTGGCCGAGGCCCGGCCAGCGGACGTGGACGGCGAGCCGACACGCGTCTTTTCCGCTGAGCATCTTGTCGCCATTGCGCTGGAAACAGGCCGAGGCAAGGACATGGCGCGCATCCTGCAGTTCCTCGACGCCGGCGTGCTCGACGCCGACAAACTGCAATCCATCCTGACCCGCCACGGTCTCGCAGCCCGCTGGGCATCGTTTGAGAAGAAGTTCCTGGGCGATGCATCATGAACGATAGCCTGCGCCGAATCATCGAAGGAAAACGAGCGGAGCGCGAACGTCTGGCCGCGCTGCCC
>CAINDZ010000126.1 GCA_903847545.1 uncultured bacterium
CAGCGGCGAGACGTGCGCCATGATGTCCCGGCGCGTGGCGTAGGCGCCCACGGGGAAGCCGCCGCCGATGATCTTGCCGTACGTGCCCATGTCCGGCGTGATGCCGAGCAGTTCGGCCGCGCCGCCGCGCGCCACGCGGAAGCCCGTGATGACCTCGTCGAAGATCAGCAGCGCGCCGTGCTTCGTCGTCAGGTCGCGGCAGGCCTTCATGAAGGCGGCGCTCTGGATGAGCAGGCCGCTGTTGGCCGGCACCGGCTCGATGATGAGCGCGGCCACCTCGCTGCCGCGCGCGGCGAAGAACGCCTCGAGCTTCTCGACGTCGTCCAGCGGCAGCACCACCGTGGTGTCGCTGAAGCCCTTGGGCACCCCGGCGCTGCTGGGCGTGCCGAACGTGGCCAGGCCGCTGCCGGCCTCGACCAGCAGGCTGTCGGTGTGGCCGTGGTAGCAGCCGCTGAACTTCACCGTGATGTCCCGGCCCGTGAACCCGCGCGCCAGGCGTATCGCGCTCATCACGGCCTCGGTGCCGCTCGAGACGAAGCGCACCTGGTCGAAGTGCGACAGGCGGGCCAGGAAGGCCTCGGCCAGCAGCACCTCGCGGCGGCTGGGCGCGCCGAACGACGCGCCCTCGTTCATCGCCTCGAGCGCCGCCGCGTGCACGTCGGCGTCGGCGTGGCCCAGGATCAGCGGGCCCCAACTGAGGCACCAGTCGATGTACGACTTCCCGTCCTCGTCGGTGAAGCGGCAGCCCTTCGCCGACTTGAAAAACAGGGGGTCGCCCGGCACCGACTTGAACGACCGCACCGGGCTGTTGACGCCGCCGGGCATCACCTTCTGCGCGCGCTCCCACCAGTTGGCGTTGCTCACTTGAGCCATCCCTTCGAAAGCGCGTCGCGACCGTGGTACGTGATGATGAGGTCCGAGCCCGCGCGGCGCATCGCCAGCAGGTTCTCGCGCACGATCAGCGCCTCGTTCACCCAGCCGGCGGCCGCGGCGGCCTTCACCAGCGAGTACTCGCCCGACACGTTGTAGCAGACCACCGGGATCAGCACCTCGTCGCGCACGCGGCGGATGATGTCCAGGTAGGCCAGCGCCGGCTTGACCATCACCATGTCGGCGCCCTCGTCCACGTCCAGCAGCGCCTCGAGCACGCCCTCGCGGCCGTTGCGCACGTCCATCTGGTAGCTCTTGCGGTCGCCCTGCGGCGCGCTGTCGCACGCGTCGCGGAACGGGCCGTAGTAGGCGCTGGCGTACTTGGCGCTGTAGGCCAGGATCGACGTGTCGGTGAAGCCGTTGTCGTCCATCAGCTCGCGCATCGCGCCGACGCGGCCGTCCATCATGTCCGAGGGGCTGACGATGTCCGCGCCGTTGCGCGCGTGGGCCAGCGCCATCTCGGCCAGCTGGTCGACGCTGGCGTCGTTGACGACCTTGCCGTTCTCCAGGAAGCCGCAGTGCCCGTGGCTGGTGTAGGCGCACAGGCAGACGTCGGTGATGGTGATGATGTCCTGGCCGAACTGCTTCTTCAGCTCGCGCAGCGCGCGCGCCACGACCGAGTCGTCGCCCAGCGCCGACGAGCCCGTGGCGTCCTTCTTGTCGGGGATGCCGAACAGCAGGTGCGACTTCAGGCCCAGCTCGAGGTCGGCGGCGACCTCCTTGACCAGGTTGTCCACCGACACGTGGCCGATGCCCGGCATGCTGGCGATCTCGTCCTTGAACCCGGTGCCCTCGACGACGAAGTGCGGGGTGATCAGGTGCCGCGCCTCGACATGGGTCTCGGCGACCATCTCGCGCATGACGGGGGTGGTGCGCAGGCGGCGGGGGCGTTCGTACATGTCCATGGCGTGCACTCCGGTCCGAAGGGTTCCTACCGTTCCCGGTCCAGGCCGGCGGCCCGGATCATCGCTTCCAGGTCGGGGGTCGCGGCGACCTCCGTTGCGAACCCGGCCTCGCGGGCAGCGGCCGCGGTGGTGGCGCCGATCGCCACGCATGCCGGTCGTTCGCTCCACGCGGCGGCAAAGGCGCGCACCGCGGTGGGGCTGCAGAAAAAGACCACGTCGCCCGGCGCCAGCGGCGCGGCGGGCAATTCCGTGGGCGGCACCGCCGACGTGCGGTACAGCGCCACCTCCAGCACCTCGCAACCGGCCGCGCGCAAGGATGCGCCCGGCTCGCGCAGGCGCCCCTCGGCGCCCGGCAGCAGGACGCGGCACGGCGCGGGCACGCGTTCCAGGAACGCGCGCGCCAGCGCGGCGCCGTCCGGCTCGTTCACGCCCAGTTCGTCGCGCAGCCCGACGGCTTCCAGCGCCG
>CAINDZ010000127.1 GCA_903847545.1 uncultured bacterium
GGCGTCTGGGCGCCCGAGCACGCCCGCGGGGTGCTGGGCGCCAGGCTGGACCGCGACTACGTGAACAGCGCGCTGCGCGGCTCGCTGTCGGTGGCCGCCGCGGCGGCCGAGATCGCCGCGCCCGCCGAGCAGGTGCGCTTCGGCTATGCCGGCGGCGTCACCGCCTGCATGGCGCTGGACGAGATGCTGGCCGAGCAAGGCGGCCACGCGCGCCCGCTGGACGGCATCCTGCGGCGTCTGTACGCCGAGGAGGGCCGGGCGCCGCTGACGCGCGAGCGCCTGGAGGCCGCGGTGCTGGCGGCCACTGGCGTGGACTGTGGCCCCTGGCTGGACGCGCACGTGTACGGCCAGGCGGCGCTGCCGGCGATCAGGAGCATGCTCTAGGCAGGGCGACGAACGTCGGCGGCCTGGCCCGGCCCCTCCACCAGCGCCAGGATCTGCGCGGGCACGGGCGCCTCGAACGCCATCGGCCGGCCGTCGTGCGGATGCGGGAAGGACAGGGTGCGCGCGTGCAGCGCCATGCGCGGCGCGCGGTCGCGCTTCTGCCCGTACTTCGGGTCGCCCACGACCGGGTGCCCCGCCCCGGCCAGGTGCACGCGGATCTGGTTCTTGCGCCCGGTCAGCAGCGTGATGTCCAGCTGGCTGTAGCGCGCCGTCTCCTTCACGACCCGGTACATCGTCTCGGACCACTTCCCCTTCGCGGCGTCGGTCGTCGCATGGACGAACTGGTCGTCGTCCTCGGCCAGGTAGCCGGCGATCGTGCCGCTCTTCTCGGCCAGGCAGCCGTGCACGACGGCGGTATAGTGCTTCTCGACGGCCTTCCAGTTCGCCTTCAGCTGCTGCTGCACGGCCGCGCTCTTGGCGAAGATGAGCAGGCCCGACGTCTCGCGGTCGAGCCGGTGCACGGTCCAGGCGCGGACCCACGCGCGGTTGCTGCCCTTGCGCAGGTAGGCGGTGAGCAGGCGCTCGGCGGTGGCGCTGCGGTCGCCGTCCCAGCTGCTGGACGTGAGCAGGCCCGGTTCCTTGCACACGACCAGGAGGTCGCGGTCCTCGTGCAGGATCGCCAGGCCGCGCAGGGGACGGCGGTTCGGGGGACGACGGTCGTGGTTCATGGCGCCGATGTTAGGCGGTCGGGGCGCGGAGATCAACGTCGCCGCGCCCCGGAATGACGAAGGCCGGGACCCGCGGGGGCCCCGGCCTCCATGTGCGGCACGATGGCCGGCGCTACTTGGCGTTCACGTCCTTGTACGCGTCGGTCAGCTCGAAGCGCGAGTAGCCGCGGTGCTTCGACGGGTCGCCCTTGTAGCCCAGCGCCGCCCAGTCGATGCGCCCCTTGGCCTCGCCGGTGTGGCAGTCGCTGCACTTGAGCGCCATCTCCTTGGGGGCCACCATGTGGTTGACCTTCCACCACGACTCGGTCTCGGCGAAGCCGTACGAGCCGCTGTAGGTCAGGCCGACCGAGGCCATGCCTTCCTTGAAGGCGACGTTCCAGTCGTTCGTCTTCCAGAAGCCCGTCGGGCCGAACAGCTTCGGCACCAGGATCACGTTCTGCTGCGCGTCATAGGGCTGCTTGCCGCGCATGACCTTGAACGGGTGGATCTTCGCCTTCGGGTCCTGGCGGCTGCCCTGCGGACGGTTCAGGTGCGTGACGCCCTTCGGGTCCATCTTGTCGCCGAGCAGGTACTGGCCGCTGACGCCGTCGTACCACGCATAGGACGGCACCACGTTCTTTTCCCAGCGGAACGAGCCCTTCTTCTTGTCGAAGGTGGGCATGCCCAGCGAGTCGTTCGCCGCGGCGACGTCCGTGCCGGCCGTCGACCAGTCCCACCAGACCTTGGTCGGGTTGGCGCGGGCGATCTGCGGGATGTGGCAGGCCTGGCAGGCGAGGCTCTTGACGTGCCAGTTGATGATGCGCTTGGCGTGCAGGTTCTCGTCGTGGCACGACGTGCACTCGAGGTGGTTGGCCGCCGCGCCCGGCGACACGAACAGCGCCCGGCCGGCGATGTCGTGCCCGGTCGTGGTGTGGCACTCCTGGCAGGCGAAGTTCTGCCCGTCGGCGCTCATGTGCACGTCCAGCTCGCGGGCCGGCTCCAGCAGCGCCTTCTCCATGTCGCCGTGCTTGATGTTGTTGCCGCCGCCGCCCGAGAAGTGGCAGCTGCCGCAGTTCGCGCGCGACGGCTTGCCGACGGTGCGGGCCAGGCTGGCCAGGTCCTGCGGCTCCCAGATCTTGCCTTCCCACTCGGTCGGCTTGTACACGGGGTGGCCGGCGCCGGTGGGGAACTTGCGGTACTGTCCGGTCTGGTCGTGGCAGACCAGGCAGTCGACGTTGCCGGGATTGCTGAAGTCGAAGTTCGCGTCGGCCCAGCCGTAGCCCGCGTGGCAGCTGGTGCAGCGGGGCCAGTTCGAGCTGAGGGCCACGCAGTAGTTGTTCACCAGGTTCTTCTTGCCGATGTTCGCCTTGCCCTTGCCGATGACCGACTGCGCCGAGTCCCAGTTCCAGTGGCTGGTCTTCATGAAGGCGTGCGCTGCGTCATCGTGGCAGCCGAGGCAGGCCGCCGTGACGGCGGGACCGTCGGCGAACGGGCCGGTCAGCTCGGCGTGCTCGGGGACGGTCTTGATGGCCGCCTGGGCGCGGGCCGGCAGCAGCGCCGCCAGCGCGAGCACCGGCAGCAGGGACAGGACACGCAGTCGGGCATGCATGGGGGACTCCCTCCCGGGATCATGGAATCGA
>CAINDZ010000128.1 GCA_903847545.1 uncultured bacterium
CGGGCGAGTACGACGTGAACCTCACGGTGACCTACGCCGCGTGGGCCGTCACGCGCCACCGGACGATCCACCTGACGGTGACTGCTCCAGTGACCGCGCCCGTGACCGGCCAGTAGGCCTGTCGCGCGGACAGCCGGCGCCAGGCCGGGCGAGACAAGAAAAGCGGCGGGGTTCGTGAACCCCGCCGCTTCTTCTTTCCCCACCCTGTCGCGGTCAGCGGACCGCCGCCTTGAGCTTGTCGGCCAGGTCGCGGCGCTCCCACGAGAAGTCCTGGTCGTCGCGCCCGAAGTGGCCGTACGCGGCCGTCGGCGAGAAGACCGGCTTGCGCAGGTCCAGGCGGGTGATGATGCCCTTCGGCGTCATGTCGGCGACCTCGCGGATCGCGGCGACGATCTGCGCCTCGGGCACCTTCGCCGTGCCGAAGCAGTCGACGTTGATCGAGACGGGCTCGGCCACGCCGATGGCGTAGGCCACCTGCACCTGGCAGCGGTCGGCCAGGCCGGCGGCGACCACGTTGAGGGCCAGGTGCCGGGCGGCGTACGCACCCGAGCGGTCGACCTTCGTGGGATCCTTGCCGCTGAAGGCGCCGCCGCCGTGGCAGGCGCTGCCGCCGTAGGTGTCGACGATGATCTTGCGTCCGGTCAGGCCGCAGTCGCCCTGCGGACCGCCGACGACGAACCGGCCGGTCGGGTTGATGTGCTTCTTGTAGCCGGCGTGGTCGACCTTGAATTCCTTCAGCACCGGCTCGATCACGTGCACGGTGATCGCGTCCTGCAGATCGGACAGCTTGACCTCGGCATCGTGCTGCGTCGAGACGACGACCGTCTCGACCTTGACCGGCAGGTTGTTCTCGTAGAGGCAGGTGACCTGCGTCTTGCCGTCGGGACGCGCCCAGGGCAGCGTGCCGTCCTTGCGCTTGGCGGCCAGGCGCTGCGCCATGCGGTGCGCCAGCGTGATGGGCAGCGGCATCAGCACGTCGGTCTCGCGGCAGGCGTAGCCGAACATGAGGCCCTGGTCACCGGCGCCGCCGGGGTCGACGCCCATGGCGATGTCGGGGGACTGCTTGTCGATGGAGACCAGCACGGCGCAGGAGTCCGCATCGAAGCCGATCGCCGACGACGTGTAGCCGATGCGCCGGATGGTGTCGCGCACCAGGCTCGGGATGTCGACGTACGTCGAGGTGGTGATCTCGCCGGCCAGGCAGGCCATGCCGGTGGTCACGAGCGTCTCGCAGGCGATGCGGCCCGTGGGGTCGTTGGCCAGGATGGCATCGACCACGGCATCGGAGATCTGGTCGGCCACCTTGTCGGGATGACCCTCGGTCACCGACTCGCTCGTGAACAGGTACTGGTTGCTCATGTCGACGATCCTTCCCCTCGTATTCGGGGCCGCCGTGATCGGCGGCCTGCCTCAAGCACCGTGCGCCCTTGCGAGCGCCTCCTTCAACCTGACAATGCGATCGACAGGAACCGGGTCGACGTTGCCCAGGACCGCCAGGTGGCAGCTCAGGTAGTCGCCGTACTGCACCAGGGACATGACGCGGGCCAGGGCCCCGGCGCCCCCGCCGCGAAGTTCGTGGACGACCCCGAACTGCCCGGCCAACAGCTCGCGCGTGAGCCCCACGCGCAGCGAGGTCCGGGGATGCTCGTCGCCGGCCCGCAGGATGAGAAGGGCGAACCGCTCGCGGTCCGCCGCGTCCAGGGACCAGCCGACCAGGTCGTTGTGGTCCACTTCCGGAAACGCCGCCAGCAGCGCCGGCAGCTTGCTGTTCTCGTTGAGCTGCCCCTTGAGACGCAGTCCCGCGGCGTGGCTCTCACTGCCGCAAGTGTAGATCACCGGCACGCGCCCCGCCAGTTCGCGGGCCAGGGCGCCCACGGGCGGGTTGCCGTCGGGGTCGGCCTCCCAGCCGGTCGCCTCCGGCCCCCACGGACGCCTGCGCGAGGCGTCCGCCCGGTCCAGCGCAGCGGTCGCGGCCGCGATGGCGTCATCGACGCCGCCGACGACCCCCAGGCGCCCCAGGACGCGCACCAGCGCCCCGACCCCGTACCCGACGCTGGCCCGCGGCGGCAATCCGCCGGGCAGGACGACGGTCGGGACGCCGTCACGGGCGGCTGCTGCCGCCAGGTCGCCTCCGGTCGTCACCGCCACCCGGCGACATCCCCGTTCAGCGGCCGCCGCATACGACGACAAGGTCTCTTCCGTGCCGCCCGAATAGCTGGCGGCCAGCACGACGTCGTCGGGACCGACCCAGCCCGGCAGGCCGTAGTCGCGCCACACGACGAGTGCCACCGGGCCGCCCGCCAGCAGGGGCTGCACCAGGTCGCCCGCGATCGCCGAGCCCCCCATGCCGCACAGGACCAGCCGCCGCAGCCCGGGCGCCGGCGCCACGGTGTCGAGCCCGGCCAACCCGGCGCTTTCGCGCAGCTGGTCGGGAATCGCCGCGACCAGCTGGAACATGCGCCCGGCGCCTCCCTCGGGCCAACGACTCATGCCGAACCTCCCTCGGGTGCGCGCTCCCGCTTCCGCGTGGCGATGTAATCGGCCAGCCAGGCATCCGCCTCGTCGGCCGTGGCCAACGTCAGCAGGTGCTCGACCACCGACCGCGCCTCGGTCCACGGCGTCCAGCGGATGACCTGCTTGACCTTGGGCAGGGCGGCGCCGTGCGTGCTGATCTCGTCGAGGCCGAGCCCGAACAGGACCTCGGCCAGGCGCGTCTCGGCGCTCATCTCGCCGCAGACGCCGGCCCAGATGCCGGCGTCGTGCGCCGCGTCGACGGTCCGCTTGAGGGCGCGCAGCACGGCCGGGTGCAACGGACGATACAGGTACGAGACGCGGCTGTTGCCGCGGTCCATGGCCAGCGTGTACTGGATGAGGTCGTTGGTGCCGATGCTGAAGAAGTCGCACTCGCGCGCCAGCAGGTCGGCCTCGAGCACCGCCGACGGCGTCTCGATCATCACGCCGACCTGGATGTCCGGCACGTGGGGCTTGCCCTCGGCGACCAGTTCCGCCAGCGCCTCGGCGCAGACCTCGCGGGCCTGCCGCAGCTCCTCGACCCCGGTGATCATCGGGAACATCAGCTTGGCCGAGCCGGCGGCCGCGGCGCGGTAGATGGCCTTGACCTGCGTCTTGAAGAGCAGCCGGTTGGCCAGCGAGAAGCGGATGCCGCGCCAGCCGAGGAACGGGTTGTACTCGCGCTTGGCGCCCAGGTAGTCCGAGACCTTGTCGCCGCCCACGTCGAGCGTGCGGAAGATGACCGGCCGGCCCCCCATGCGCCTGACGATCTCGTTGTAGATGCGGACCTGGTCGTCCTCGGTCGGGATGGTCCCGTGCTGGAAGAACAGGTACTCGGTGCGCAGCAGGCCGATGCCCTCGGCGCCGCGCGCGAGGGCCTCCTCGACCTCGACCGGCAGCTCGATGTTCGCCATCATCTGCACGCGGCGCCCGTCGGGCGACAGCGCGGGCAGGTCGCGCAGGTAGGCCAGCTTCTCGTTGACGACCACCTGCTGGCGCGTGAGGACGCTGAAATGCTGGCGCGTCTCGTCGTCGGGGTCGACCTGCACGCGGCCCTCGGTGCCGTCGACGGCGACGACGTCCCCGGCGACCAGCTGGGCGGCCGCGCCCTTGAGCCCCACCACGGCGGGCACGCCCAGCGAGCGCGCGAGGATGGCCACGTGGCTGGTGTTGCCGCCCTCGTCCATCACGAAGCCGAGCACGTTGTGTCGGCCGAGCGCCGCCGTGTCGGACGGGGTCAGGTTGCGCGAGGCGATGACGCTGGGGACGGCCGGCGGCACCGGGCCGGCGACGGCGCCGTCGGTGAAGCCGCGCAGCACGCGCTGTTCGACGTCGCGCAGGTCGTTGACCCGGTCGCGGAAGGTGGCGTCCTCGATCTCCAGGAAGCGCGCGGCGAGGTCGCCGACGGTGCGGGCGAAGGCCGCCTCGGCGTTGATGCGCTCGAGCCGGATGGCCGCCAGAGTGGCGTCCCAGATCATCTCGTCTTCGAGGATCAGCAGCTGGCTGGAGAGGATCGCGCCCTCTTCACTGCCCAGTTCGTGGCTCAGCTGCTCGCTGAGCTCGCGGATCTGGTCCCGGGCGCGCTCGACAGCGACGCGGAAGCGCTCGATCTCGATCGGCACGTCCTTGACCGCGACGGCGCGGCGCCGCGGCACGATGGTGGCCAACCGGATGGTGTGGATGGGGCCCAGGGCGAAGCCGGGCGAGGCGCCGATGCCCGCAAGGGTCCGCACCTCAGCCCTCCGATTCCGGTTGCCCCAGGCCGACTTCGATCAGGTGCTGCAGCGCGGCCAGGGCGGCCGCCTCGTCGGGCCCCTCGGCCTCGACCAGGACCACCGTGCCGTATTCCGCCGCCAGGCTGGCCAACCCCATGATGCTCTTCGCGTTGGCGACGCGCCCCTCGAAGCGGATGGTCACCTCGGAGGCAAAGGACTTCGTCAGCTTGACGATGCGCCCAGCTGCTCGCAGGTGGAACCCGACCGGGTCGGATACTCGGGCCGTCGCCGACGTCACGTTGTGCGCTTTCGGTAAGGGGATGGCTGGATACCGGAACGCTGCATATTAACTCCCTTTCGGACCCAACGCAAAGGCCAGCAGCAGGGCCAGGAGCCCCGTCGCCAGGACCAGGAACTCGCCCGCCCAGCGCCGGCGGACCACCGCGGGCAGGGCCAGCGCCACGACCACGACCGCCACGAACGCCCCGGGCGCCGCGCCCACCTGCGCGCTGCCCTCCCAGGCATGGCGCAGCAGCCACCCGGCCGCCAGGCCGGCCAGGACGCGGACGGCCCGCTTGGCCCCGGCGATCGCCCGGTGCCACCGGGGATCGCCCAGCAACCCCACGATGTCGTACCCGGCGGCATAGCCGCGCCCGAGCGCATGCCACCGCCAGGCCAGCTGCCCGGCCGCGACCGCGGCCCCCAGGCCCACCACGGGCCAGGCTTGTCCCGTCAGGGCCAGCACGCAGCCGGCCAGGGCCACCGTGGGGCGCAACCCCAGCCAGAACAACTGGTCGCCCAGCGACGCGAACGCCCGCGCCAGCGAGTCGCGAAAGACCTGGGCCTGGCCCCGGGGCAGGCCGCCCGCGTCCTCGCGCTCGGTTTCCAGGCGCAGCAGCCCTCCCACCACGTAGCCCGCAAGGTACGGGTTCGTGTTGAAGAACTCGAAGTAGCGCCGGCAGAACAGGCGGTCGCGCTCCGGGTCGCGCGGACGCGCCCGCAGCCACGGCATCAGGCAGACCAGCAGACCGAGGTTCTGCATGCGCTGGTGGTTCCACGAGGCCTGCAGGGCCAGCAGGCGCGCGAAGACGGCCACGCGCAACCCGACAGCCAGGCGCGCCGGCGCGGCCAGGGCCCCGGGACGGACGGCCTCGCTCACGTCAGCACCCCCAGCACCCAGCCGGCGACGACGCCGGCCCCGACCCATCCCCAGTGCCGTGCCACGCCGTAGCGTTCGAACACGGCCCCGAGGCCGAGCGCGGCCGCCAGCACGGGCACCCAGGCCAGCGCGCGCCCCACGGCGCCCGGGAGGGCGCCGTAGGCCGGCACCCACAGTCCGGCGACCGCCAGCACGCCGGCCCCGCCGGTGACGGCGCCACGCAGCATGGTGGCCACCAGGCAGCGCCCGTGGATCCGGTCCACGCGCGCCAGGCTCCCGTCGCGGAGCGTCCGGCGTCCCTGCAGCATCCACACCAGGTGCAGGCGTCGCTCGGCCTGCACGAGCGGGTGCCCTGCCAAGCTGAGCAGTGCGGCTCCCAGCAGCAGCCAGCCGGCCAGCGCCAGGTCGCCCGCGGGCGCGCCGGCGGGAGCGCCGCCGACCGCGCCGTGGAACCCGCCGAGCGCCGCCGGCACACTGCCGGCAAGCACCGCCCCGCCGACGACGGCGACCGCGGCCACCGAGGCCTCTCCGGTCAGCGACTGCCCCACCGGCAGGTTCATCACCAGCGCCAGTTGAAGGGGCAGCCCGACCGCCAGCCCCAGTTCGGGGTGGCCGCACAGGAGCCCGGCCAGCGTCGCGGCGGCGAGCGGCTGGCTCAGCCAGGTCTGCGCGAACGCCGTCTCGTCAAGGGCCAGCAGGCCCGCCAGCAGCGACAGCCAGCCGACCAGGGCCCAGTGCGCGCCCGTGACGCCGGCGACGAGGTCGACCGGGGTCACAGCCGCGGCTCCATGGCCGCCAGCTGCTCGAGGCCCACGGCGTGCTCGCGCCCGCCCGGCACCTGCTGCGCGAACAGCTCGAGGCCGGCCGCGAGCAGGCGACGCATGGCCTCCAGGTCGATGCGGTCGATGAACACGAACGGGAGCATCTCGACTTTGCCGGCGCCGAAGTGCATGCCGCCGATGTTCACCGACGGCAGCGGCGCCCCGAGGTGGGCCAGGTCGAACATCTCGGCGGGGGTGGCGGTCAGGACGATGGTGCGCGCCGCCTGGACCTCGCCGCCTCGCAACATCGCCGCGGCGCGCGCGAGCGACAGGACCGAAACCTCGATGGAGGGCGGCACCGAACTGGCGTAGACGCGGCTCTGCCACGGGTCCGCGGCGATCTCGTTGCTGGCCAGGATGATGTGGTCCGGGCGCAGGCGCTCGCTCCAGCCGACGGTGACCTGGCCGTGGATCAGCCGGTCGTCGACACGGGCCAGGACGACCGGCATCTAGCGGCCCCCCACCAGCGTGATGGCCTCGCGGCCCTTGCGCACGATGCGGCTGACGAGCTCGTCGAACTCGTCGTTGTCGCGCCACGTCAGGAAGCCCAGCAACATCGCGAGGTTGACGCCGCTGATGATGGCGCGCCCGCCCTCGTGCCCGCAGGCGAGCTGCGCCGCGGTGGCGCAGCTGCCGCCGTAGTCGTCGACCATGATGAGGCCGCCGGGCGAGCCCGCCGCCGCCCCCTCCTCGAGCCAGGCGGCGATCTCCGCCTTGAGGTCGGGCAGCGACTTGCCGCTGTTGGTCATGGCGGCGAGCCCCTCGACCGGGCCGAGGATGAGCCCAGTGACGCGCACCAGCTCCATGCCGATGTTCCCGTGCGTGATGACCAGGCAGCGGATCATCGCGCCTTCCTTCCCGCAGGCCGCGTCATTCGCGGTCCTGCCCGAGGTAGTCCCGCAGCCGGCTGCTCGAACGCATCGAATCCAGGATCCGGTCGTTGAGCACCTGCGCCGCATCGTAGCCGTAGATCTTGAGCATGAAGTTCAGGGCGATCACTTCCGCGATGACCGTGATGTTCTTGCCCGGGAAAAGGGGCACCGCCACCTGCGGGATCCGCACGCCCAGGATCTCGGTCTGCCGGTCCTCCAGGCCCATGCGCTCGTAGTCCGTGGCGTCGTCCCATTCCTGGAGCTGGACCTCGACCTCGACGCGCTTCTGCATGCGGATGGCGCGGATGCCGAAGATCGCCTGCACGTCGATGACGCCCACGCCGCGGATCTCGAGGTGGTGCCGCAGGACCTCGCGGTAGCGGCCGATGAGGACGTCCTCGGTGGTCCGCGTGATCTCGACGATGTCGTCGGCCACCAGCCGGTGGCCCCGCTCGATCAGGTCAAGCGCGCACTCGCTCTTGCCGATGCCGCTGCGCCCGGTGAACAGCAGGCCCACGCCGTAGACGTCGACCAGCGTGCCGTGCACCTCGGTGCGCGGGGCGAACCGGCGCTCGAGGTTGTGGGCCAGTTCGGTCATGAACTCGACCGCCGGCAGCGCCGAGCGGATCAACGGGAAGTCGCGCTCGCGCGCCAGCGACAGCACGCCCGCGGGCACCGTCTGGTCCATGGCGATGAAGATGACCGGCGGGTCCAGGCTGAGCACGCGCTCCACGGCCACGCGCTGCTCGCCCTCGGACAGGGTGGCGAGGTAGGCGGTCTCCGATTCGCCGAAGACCTGGATGCGCGACGGCAGGAAGTTCTCGGCAAAGCCCATCAGGGCCATGCCCGGACGGTGCACGTCGGGCGCCAGCACCGGCAGCGGCCTGGCCGGCAGCGGCACCAGGGGCTCCAGCAGCAGGGTCTCGCGGAGCTCCTGGAAGAGCCCCTGGACGGTCACGTTGGACATCGGTCCGTCTCCCGCCTGCAAACGCAAGGGGCGGGGACCGTCCGGCCCCCGCCCCCGACCACCTCAGTCCTGGGTCGGTTCCATGTGGCCCAGGGCGCCGTCGGCGCGCCGGTAGATCACGCCCAGCCTGGCGTTGGCCGTGTTCCGGAAGACCAGGAAGGGCAACGAGCCCCCGGCAAACCTGGCCTTGGCCTCGTCGAGGTCCAGGTCCGGCAGGACCAGGCCCTCCGCCTCGTCGATCGCGATGGCGGCAAGGTCGCCGTCGAGCATCGCGCGGCCGAGCCCGCCGTCCTCGCCCTTCTGCCGGTCCGTCATGCGCCCCTTGAACTTCGTCAGTTGCTTCTTGAGGCTCTCGACCAGCTCGTCCACGGCGTATTCGGGCTCCTGTCCCTGCCCGGTCGCGCGGAACTCGTGGTTCTTCAGGTGCAGCACGGCGTCGGCGACGAAATGGCCCGCCTCGTGGTCGATGTTGATCTTGAATCCCTGGACCGGGCGCGGAATGAACTTCTCCAGTTTCTCGAGCATCGCCTCAACGGCCTCCCGCTGGTCCTCCCCGAGGGTGAAGTGGCGGGCCTTGATTTCCATCAGCATGGCGTCCTCCTCGCTGGCTGGCGATTTCTCCGCGCTGCGGTCCGGTTTCCCGGGCCTGTCCCGATTCTAGAACTGCTTGCGCATGCGCGCACTCAAAATCCCCATCTGCTCCCTGTATTTCGCCACCGTGCGCCGGGCAATTTTCAGGCCGCGTTCCTGCAGCATGTCGACAATTTTCTTGTCCGACAGGGGTCGCGCCGTGTTTTCGCCGTCGATGATCTCGCGAATCATGATCTTGACGGCCTTGGCCGAGACGTCCTCGCCGCTGTCGGAGTCGAGGCCGGCGCTGAAGAAGAACTTCAGGGGGAACACGCCGCGCGGGGTCTGCACGTACTTCTGCCGGGTGACGCGCGAGACGGTCGACTCGTGCATGCCGATGGTCGAGGCCACCTGCTGCAGGGTCAGCGGACGCAGCGCGATGGCGCCCTTCTCGAAGAACTCGCGCTGCTCACCGACGATGGCCTCCATGACCTTGATCATGGTGCGGCGGCGCTGCTCGATCGTCTTGATGACCCACTCGGCGTGACGCTTGCGCTCGTCGATGAACTTGACGGCGTCCTCGCTCGTCTGGACGGTGCCCTCGTACGCCTGGCTGACCCGCAGGCGCGGGATGTTGCCGTCGTTCAGGTAGACGGCGTACTCCAGCCCGTCGTCGTCGACCTTGACGACCTCCAGGTCGGGAACGATGGCGCGGGCGCCCTCCGTGTTCAGCGAAAGGCCGGGACGCGGGTCGAGCTCGCCGATGCGCTGCGCGATCTCCTGCACCTGCTTGACGGTCAGGCGCATGTCGCGCGCGATGTCGTTGAACTTGTGGTTCTTGAGCGCCTCGAAATGCTCCTTGATGACCACGGCCTCGTCGGATTCCTCGAGGCCCCGCGCCTCGAGCTGCAGGAGCAGGCACTCCTGCAGGCTCCGCGCCGCCACGCCCGGGGGGTCGAAGCCCTGGACGATGCGCAGCACGGCCTCGACGGCCGGCAGCGAGACGTCGAAGTAGGTGGCGATCTCCTCGACGCTGCAGCCGAGCAGCCCGTCCTCGTTCAGGCAGCCGATGATGTACTCGCCGATGGAGCGCTCCAGCCCCTCGGGCACCGCCAGGTGCAGCTGGTCGGTCAGGTCCTCCTGGCCGCTGGGAACATATTTCTGCGGGCGCTCGAGCTCGTCCTCCTCGTCCCAGCCCTGGTCGAGCGTGACGGTCTGGAAGCCGTCGTCGAAGCTGTCGCCCCAGTCGCGCCGCTCGTCCATGCTGTCGCCGAGGCCGTCGTCCGCGG
The DNA here is from genome assembly GCA_903847545.1 of uncultured bacterium. Lineage (GTDB taxonomy): Bacteria > Krumholzibacteriota > Krumholzibacteriia > LZORAL124-64-63 > LZORAL124-64-63 > CAINDZ01. The sequence continues at coordinate 9,905 of CAINDZ010000128.1, forward strand.
CGTCGCGCAGGTCCTCGTCCGCCTCCGCGCCGTGGTCGTCGTCACGGTCGGCGTCGCCATCGTCGGCCGCGGCCGCCTCGGGCCCGTCCTCGGGCTGGTCGCTGCCGTCGGGCTCCTCGTCCGGCTCGATCTCCTCGAGCAGGGGGTTGCCCTGCAGCTCCATGCGCAGGATCTGCTCGAGCTCGAGCGTCGGCACCTGCAGGAGCTTGAGGGCCTGCTGCAGGCGCTGCGTCATGACCAGCTGCTGGCGCAGCTGCATGCTCTGTCGCAAACCGAGGTTCGGTGCCATTGATCCGTGCCTTCCGTGGCGCGCCGCCCGGCCGAGCCGGCGGCGCCCGTTGCGGCCCCGGGGAGCCGATGCTCCTAGAGGCGGAACTTCTCGCCCAGGTAGATCTCCCGGGCCTTGGGTGATGATACGATCTCGGCGGCGCTGCCCGCCAGTTCGATGCGCCCCTCGAACAGGATATAGGCGCGGTCGGTGATCGTCAGCGTCTCGCGCACGTTGTGGTCGGTGATCAGGACGCCCAGGCCCCTCTCCCGCAGGGTCGAGACGACGCTCTGCAGGTCGGCCACGGCGATCGGGTCGATGCCGGCGAACGGCTCGTCCAGCAGCATGAACTTGGGCTCGCTGACCAGGGCGCGCGCGATCTCGACGCGACGGCGTTCGCCTCCCGACAGCTCGTAGCCGCGGCTGCGACGGATGTGCGTGACGCCCATCATCTCGAGCAGTTCCTCGAGCCGGCGCCGCCTCTCGGCCCCGCCCAGCTTGCGGCTCTCGAGGATCGCCATCACGTTCTGCTCGACGGTCAGGCGCCGGAAGATGGACGACTCCTGCGGCAGGTAGCCGATGCCCAGGCGCGCCCGCTTGTACATGGGCAGGCGGGACAGGTCGCGGCCGTCGAGGCTGACGCCGCCGCTGTCGGGCGTGATGAAGCCGACGATCATGTAGAACGAGGTGGTCTTGCCGGCGCCGTTCGGCCCCAGGAGCCCCACGACCTCGCCCTGCCGCAGCTCGAGGTCGACGTTGTCGACCACGGCGCGGCCGCGATAGACCTTGCGCAGGCCCGCGGCCTTCAGCACGGACATGGCGGCCGTGTCGTTCATCGCGCCTCCCCGGGGGCCGGCGCCGGATCGGCGACCTCGGCCTTCACGTCGCGCCTGATCTCCACGTACTCGAGGTCCGGCGTCGCGTCGAGGCCGTTGCCAGTCAGCACGTCGGTCCCGCGCGTGAAGCGGTTGGCCACGTCGTTGCGGATGCGGCCCGTCTCGTTGTCGTAGTACAACTCGGGAGTCTCCAGGCGGCGACCGTCATCGGTCCTGATGTCCACGTTGCCCCAGACGTGCACGGCGCGCGTGCGCTGGTTGACCATGCCGCTGTCCGCGTCCAGCACCGACCAGTGCTGCCCGGCCTTGAAGAAGTCGATGTGCACGTCCACCAGGTCGACATCCTCGCGGTCGGCGAAGCGGCGCATCGTCCGGCTGCCCAGCACCCAGGCGCGGACGCCCTGTTCGCTCTCGGTCAGCGTGTAGTCGGCGAACTCCTGGACCGGGTCCGTCGGCCGGGCCGCCGGCGCTCCCTTGACCGGCTCGCCGCCGGGGCCGGGCGCCGGCTGGTCCGAGCGGCCGCAGCCGGACGTCGCCAGGCACGCGAATGCGGCCAGGACGCAGGCCCATGCTGCTGTCGGCGGGAGGCGGCGGCGCTGGCGCATGCGGTTCATGTCCTGGTGTTTTCGGCAGCTGCCGTCGTTTCCTGCAGTGATTCCCAGCGTCGGTGGTACCAGACCCACTCGGCCGGGTTCCTGCGTATCCGTTCCTCGAGGCGCCCGTTCACCCACCGCAGGCAGGCCACGACCTGCCCGTCCCGCGGCGCCGCGGCGTCGGCCCGCCACGCGGGGGCATGCCAGACGTCGTGTCCGCTCCCGTCGTCCCGGCGCGCCAGCGCGGTGACGACCACCGTGGCCCGAGCCGCCACGGCCAGCCGGGCGGGCCCGGTCGGCGTGGGCGCCGGCCGGCCCAGGAACGGGACCGGGACACTGTCCACGCCCGTGTTCTGGTCGACCAGGATCGCCACCACCCCACCGGCCCGCAGGCATTCCAGGACCGGACCGGCCCCGTCCTCGCGCCGCAGCAAACGCAGGCCGAGCCCCTCGCGCCGCCGGGTCAGCCAGCGGTCGACCGCCGGATTGCGCACGGTCCCGGCGACCGCGTGCAGCGGGCCGCAGCCCCGCGCCGCCAGTTCCCGGGCCAGCCAGGCGCCGTGCAGCTCCCAGCAGCCGAGGTGGCCCGACAACACCACCACGCCGCGCCCGGCGGCCTGCTCGGCCGCCACCACGTCGACCAGCCCCCGGCCGTCGGCGTCCGGCAGGTCGGCCACGCTGCCCGGACGGGCCAGGAGGCGCCCCGCGGCCAGCGTGTCGAACAGGTTCCGCCCCGCGGCGTCGGCGCTGGCTGCCAACAGGCTCACCCTGGCTGCGGGCTCCAGGTCGGGCAGGGCCAGCGCCAGGTTCGCCTCGGCGAGGCGCCGCTCCCGGCCGCGCACCCGCAGCGCCATCCTTGCGAGCCTCACGCCCGAGGCGCGCCCGATCCCCACCGGGAGCAGCTCCGCCACCCCGGCGACCGCCAGCACCAACAGCCAGTAAAACCGTCGCCGGGCACGCCGCCACAGCGGCAGCCGCGGTGCGGTGGCCGGGCCGCGGCCGGGGTTCCGGGCGCCGGGCGCGAGCCCTGCGCTGCCGCCAGCATCCGGGTCCGGGGGAAGGGTCGTCAAGCAGGAAATGTGCCACATTCTTAAATTGTTCTTCAAGAACATGTTGCGGCCCGCCGGGCTCGCGCCCGAACCGACCGGCGGTGGCGGCAGGTTGTCACAGCAGCCCGGCGCGCAGGATGTCGTGGATATGCAGGAGGCCGACGGGGCGACCGTCGCCGTCCGCCACGATCAGGAGCGTGATCGCCCCGCCCTCGCGCCGCTCCATCATCCGCAGGGCGCGGATGGCGAGCTCGCCGGCAATGATCGTCACCGGGCGCGGGTTCATGGCCGCGGTGATCGGCATGTCGAGCGCCTGGTCCGTCTCGAGCAGGACGCGCTTGATGTCGCCGTCCACGCACAGGCCGACCAGCCGGCCGTCGTCGTCGACGACGCAGGCGCCGCCGAGCCGCTTGCCGACGATCTCGGGCAGCGACTGGCGCAGCGTCAGGCGGTGCGAGACCACCGGCAGCTCGTCGCCCGTGTGCATCAGCTCGCCGGCGGTCAGGAGCAGGCTGCGCCCGAGCGCGCCGCTCGGGTGGAACATCGCGAAATCCTCGGCGGCGAACCCGCGCCGGCGGATCAGCGCGACGGCCAGCGCATCCCCCATCGCCATCGCCGACACCGCCGACGTGGTCGGGGTCAGGTTCAGCGGGCAGGCCTCGCGCTCGAACGGCGTGTGCAGCACGACATCGGCCGCGCGCGCGGCGTCGCTCTGCGGGTCAGCCGTGATGACGATCGCACGCATGCCGAAGGTGCGACAGAAGGACAGGAGCGCCGTCACCTCGGCGTTGGCGCCGCTGCGCGAGATCGCCACCAGCACCTCGCTGCCGCTGACGATGCCGAGGTCGCCGTGCGCCGCCTCGACCGGGTGGATGAACTGGCTGGGCGTGCCGGTGCTTGTCAAGGTGGCGGCCAGCTTGCGAGCCACGATGCCGCTCTTGCCGAGCCCGGTGACCAGGACGCGCCCGCGCGCCGACAGCAGCAGGCGGACGGCGGCCGCGAACGACGCGTCGAGCGACGCGGCGACCATCTCGAGCGCGTCCGCCTCCTGGCGGATCGCATCGCGCCCGATGGCGACCAGTTCGTCGTCGGGCAGTTCGTCGTCGGTCCGGTTCATGACTCCTCCGGTGCGCGGCCGTGGTCGGACGACAGCTCGCGATGGTTCGGCTGCCAGGCCTTGTCGCGCAGGCGCTCGAGGGCCAGGCCGTAGAGGCCGGCGCTCTTGAGGACGAGTTCAACCACTTCGCGCACGGCGCCCTCGCCGCCGCGGGCCAGCGTGACGTACACGCAGTGGTGGCGCACCTCCTGCGGCGCCTCGGGCACCGCGACGGGCACTCCCACCTGGTGCAGGGCCGGCAGGTCGATGACGTCGTCCCCCATGTACAGCGTGTCCGCGGCGGCGCAGCCGGTCTCGCGCAGGATCTCGCCCAGCGCCTCGACCTTGTCGAAGCGCCCGAGCTTGATGACGTCGAAGCGCAGCTCGGTGCAGCGGCGCTCGACGACGGCGCTGTGCCGGCCGGTCAGCACGGCCAGCTTGATGCCGGCAACGCGCGCCAGCACCAGCCCCAGCCCGTCGCGGCTGTGGAACGCCTTGTAGGCCTCGCCCTGCGCGCCGTAAAGCATGCGGCCGTCGGTCAGCACGCCGTCGGCGTCCAGGACCAGCAGCCGCACGCGCGACAGGCGGTCCGCCAGGTCGTTGCCGGCGCGGACCACCGCCTCCTGGCGGTAGTCCTCGTCGGTGGAGGGCGGCCAGGTGAAGTCACGCGGGTAGTCGTGCCGCTCGCTCATCGCCCCTCGCTCTCGAGGAAGAGCTCGCGGCCGCGCGCCAGTTGCGCCAAGAGGGGCGCGGCCGCGTCCAGCGGCAGCTGGCTGGCCGCGTCGCTGCGCGCCCGCGCCGGTTCGGGGTGGGCCTCCAGGAA
>CAINDZ010000129.1 GCA_903847545.1 uncultured bacterium
CAGCACCGGCCGCGCGCCGCCCGCGCCCGCACCGCGGCCCAGGCGGATGACCCGCCCGGCCCACGCGTCGGCGCGGTCGGCCTGCCGCGACGGCTGGCCCTGACCGCGCTCCAGGCGGTCGCTCCAGGCCAGGCCGCCCACCCAGCGGATGTCCGGGTGCGCCTCGACCCGTGTGAGCGCGGCGCGCCGCTCCAGCCCGCGCCACGAGTCCTCGTAGCCCAGGTCGACGTCGAGGAACGCGCCGCCCATGTTCCGCTTGCGCAGTTCGCCGCCCCACCCGGTCTCGGGCGTCACGCCCTGCCGGTAGTGCAGGTCCACGGCCACCCGCACGTCGAGCCCGCCCGCGTTCGCGTGGAACAGCCCGGCGTCGACGCGGTCGACGTCGCGCACGTCCAGCCGCGCGCCCACCGGCAGCCTGTCGCGGATCTCCACGACCACCGCGACTTCCTGCTCCTGCCCGGTCAGCGGCACCACGTGCAGGCGCACGTCGGCCACGTACTCGATGCCGCGAAGCAGGCGCTCGGTGTCGGCCAGCTTCAGGGGATCAATGCGGTCGCCCTGCCGGAACAGCAGGTACTGCCGCAGCACGCGCTCGCGCGTGTAGGGACGGAGTGTGCGCGCGAGCGACGACATCAACGCGCCCGCCGGCGCGTCGTCGGGCCGCAGCCGGTCCACCTGGTGGACGATGACCACGGCGATGGGCCGCCCCGCGTAGCGCGCGTAGCGGTCGGCCAGCGCCACGGCCTGGCCGCCCAGCTCGTTGCCCGCGGGCGCCTCGTTGCTGAAGTAGCGGTGGAGCGTGCGCGAGAGCCACGACCCCGCGCCCGGCGGCGGCGAGGGCGGTCCCAGCGTGGAGTCGGCCGGAGATGTCGCGGCGGGCGTGGCCGCCAGGCCGGCGGCGGGCGCAACCGACAAGGCGACCGCCAGCACGGCGGCCGCCCACCGGCCGGCCACGATCGTCACGCCGGCCCGCGGGCCGGCCCGACGGCGTTGCTCAGGCGCCGCCGCAGCAGCGCTTGTACTTGCGGCCACTGCCGCAGGGGCAGGCATCGTTGCGCCCGACCTTCGGTTCCTCGCGCACGACAGGCTTGCGAACGGCCACGTGGCCCTCGCGGAAGTACCAGCGGCCGTCCACCTTCGTGAACTCGGCCACCTCGCGGTACTGCTTGTCCTCGCCGTTGTAGGTGTAGGAGGCCACGAAGTCCACGGTGCCGGAATCGTCACCGGCGCCGCCCGCCTCGGTGCCCAGGATGCTCAGCCCGTGCCAGGCGCTGTTCTCGGCCCAGTCGCGCACGCCCTCCGGGTCGCTGTCGTCGCGCGCGTCCGGGTGCAACGACTCCTGCAGGAAGTCCAGCTCGACCTTCGTGTAGGCCGTGTAGCGGGCGCGCATCAGCTGCTCGGCCGTCTCGGCCGCGCGCACGCCCTTGATGATCGGTTCGCAACAGGCGGCGTACTCGGCCGCCGATCCACACGGGCAACTCATCGCACCTCTCCATCAGAGGGGGCCGCCGCTGGTCGGCGGCGGCCCCGGTTCATTCCGCTTGCCCGGCCGCGGGGCCGGGTCCGTCAGTTCTTCGCCTCGCGCGCGCCGCGATACAGGTAGTAGCCCAGCAGGCAGAACGCCGCCAGCGTCACCGTGGCCGAGAAGGCGCTCTCCTCGGACCAGTGCAGCAGGTTCAGCGCCTTGGCGACGCTCCAGTCGCCCTCGCCCGTGGCGCTCATGCCGGCGAACTTGATCAGCGCCGCCAGCACGCCCATGATCGCGCCGCCGGCCACGAAGCCCGAGGCCATCAGCGTGCCGCGCTCGTTGCGCGCCTTCTTCTGGTCCTCGCTGCCGTTGCGGGTCACGGCCCAGGCGATGGCGCCGCCGACCAGCACCGGCGTGTTGACTTCCAGAGGCAGGTACATGCCCAGCGCGAACGCCAGGGCGGGCAGGCCGGTCCACTGCAGGATCAGCGCCATGAAGATGCCGGCCATGTACAGCAGCCACGGCGCCGGCGTGCCGGTCATCAGCGGCTTGATCACGGCGGCCATCGCATTGGCCTGCGGGGCCGACAGCTGGTTGCCCGTGAACGTGTAGGTCTTGTTCAGCAGCAGGATGACGGCGGTCACCGAGACGGCCGACACGACCGTGCCCAGGAACTTCCACTTCTGCTGCGTGACGGGCGTCGTGCCCAGCCAGTAGCCGATCTTCAGGTCGCTGACGAAGCCGCCGCTCATCGACAGCGCCGTGCAGACCACGCCGCCGATCAGCAGCGAGGCGACCATGCCGTTCTCGTCGCGCAGGCCCACCGAGCGCAGGATGACCGAGCTGATGATCAGCGTCATCAGCGTCATGCCCGACACCGGGTTGCTGCCGACGATCGCGATGGCGCGCGCCGCCACCGTCGTGAACAGGAACGAGATGAAGCCGACGATGAACAGGCCCGTGATCGCCTGCACCAGCGTCACCTTCACGATGAACCAGAAGTACAGGAAGACGGCGCCCAGCACGGCCATCGTCAGCGCCGTGACCAGGCCCGGGGCCAGGTCGCGCGCGGTGCGCTCGGTGGCCACCTCGTGCTTCTGCTTGCCCGCCGAGGCCGCCAGCTTGATGGCGCCGGCGATGATCTTGCGGCTCTTCCAGACGCCGATCATGCCCGACATGGCGATGGCGCCGATGCCGACCGGCCGCACGAACGTCTTGAAGATCTGCGCCGTGCTCAGGTCCAGCAGCTCGGGCATCTGGTACACCGTGCCGCCGACGTGCACGCCCTTGCCCAGGATGCCGACCATGGGCACCAGCACCCACCAGCTCAGGAACGAGCCGCAGGCGATGATCAGCGAGTAGCGCAGGCCGATGATGTAGCCCAGGCCCAGCACCGCCGCCTCGGTCAGCATGTTGTACTCGAGGCGGATGCCCTTGGAGATCTTCTGGCCGACCGCGTAGGCCGTCGTCGAGAACGTCTCGCGCCACAGGCCGACCGTCTGCGCGCTCAGCAGCTGGTAGGCCATCGCGATGCCACCGCTCTTGACCAGCACCGCAGCCTGGTCGCCGCCCGCCTCGCCGGCCATCAGCACCTCGGTCGACGCCGTGGCCTCGGGGAACGGGAACTCGCCGTGCATGTCGTCGACGAAGTACTTGCGGAACGGGATCAGCAGCAGGATCCCCAGGAAGCCGCCCAGCAGCGAGGTCAGGCACATCTGGAGGAAGTTCGTCTGCTTGTCCAGCCCCAGGATGTACAGGCCGGGCAGCGTGAAGATGGCGCCCGCCACGACCACGCCCGAGGCGGAGCCGATCGACTGGATCATCACGTGCTGCTGCAGCGCGTTCTTCTTGCCCAGGCCGGCCGAGACGCCGATGGCCAGGATGGTGATGGGGATGGCCGCCTCGAACACCTGGCCGATCTTCAGGCCCAGGTAGGCCGCCGCCGCCGAGAAGACGACGGCGAAGATCAGGCCCATCGCCAGGGAGTATCCGGTGATCTCCGGGACGATGGTTCCGGCCGGCACGACCGGCACGTACTTCTCGCCGGGCTTGAGCG
>CAINDZ010000130.1 GCA_903847545.1 uncultured bacterium
GGAACGTGAGCAGCTCGCGGATCAGGCGCAGCACGTGGCTGCGGCCCTTGGCGGGCGGGATGTACATCTCCACGCGGTCGCTGAACAGGACCAGCCCGACCTTGTCCTTGTTCGAGATCGCGGCGAACGCCAGCACGCCGCAGAGCTCGGCCGCGACCTCCACCTTCGTGCGCCCGCCGCTGCCGAATTCGCCGCTGCGGCTGAGGTCGACGGCAAGGATGACCGTCAGTTCGCGCTCTTCCTCGTAGAGCTTCACGAACGGCTGCCCGGTGCGCGCCGTGACGTTCCAGTCGATGGCGCGCACGTCGTCGCCCGGCACGTACTCGCGGACCTCGCGGAACTCCATGCCGGTGCCCTTGAACACCGAATGGTACTCGCCGGAGAAGACCTCCTCGACGAGCCTGCGCGTGCGGATCTCGATCCTGCGCACGGCGGCGAGGATCTCGGCGGGGATCTGGACGTTCTGCCGCTTTTCCGTCATGTCGCCTACGGCACCGCGATGCTGTCGAGCAGCGCGGTGACGATGTCGTCGGAGGTCAGGTTCTCGGCCTCGGCCTCGTAGGTGACCAGGATCCGGTGGCGCAGCGCATCGTGCCCGACGGCCTTGACGTCCTCCGGCACGACGAAGGCGCGGCCACGCAGCAGCGCGCGGGCGCGGGCCAACTGGGTGAGCGCCAGCGTCGCGCGGGGCGAGGCTCCCCAGGCGATCAGCGGCGCCAGCTTGAGGCCGGCCGCCTCGGGGTCGCGCGAGGCGAACACGATGTCCAGCACGTACGACTTGATCTTCTCGTCGATGAAGACGGTGTTGACCGCGCCCCGGATCTCGGCCAGCGCCGCGGGATCGAGCACGGGCGACACGGCCGGCAGGTCGCGCCCGGCCATGCGCTCGAGGATCAGCCGCTCGTCCTCGCGCGTCGGGTAGCCGATGCGCAGCTTCAGCAGGAACCGGTCGACCTGCGCCTCGGGCAGCGGGTAGGTGCCCTCCTGCTCGATCGGGTTCTGCGTGGCGAGGACCAGGAACGGGTCCGGCAGGCGGAAGGTCTCGCCGCCGATGGTGACCTGCCGCTCCTGCATCGCCTCGAGCAGCGCGCTCTGCACCTTGGCCGGGGCGCGGTTGATCTCGTCGGCCAGGATGATGTTGGAGAAGACCGGCCCCTGCTTGACCGTGAACCCGCCCGTCTCGCGGTTATAGACGGTCGTGCCCGTGATGTCGGCGGGCAGCAGGTCGGGCGTGAACTGGATCCGCTTGAAGCCCGTGTGCACGGTCCGAGCCAGCGTGCTGACCGCGAGTGTCTTGGCCAGCCCGGGCACGCCCTCCAGGAGGATGTGGCCGTTGGTCATCAGGCCGAGCAGCAGGCCCTCGATCATGTCGCGCTGGCCGACGATGACCTTGCCCACTTCGGAATAGACACCGCGCAGGCGCGACGCGAGCTCCTCGGCCCGCACCTTGTCGAGCGAATTGAGGTCGGACATGTTCACCTTTCAGGCCGGACGGGCCGTCGTCAGGGGGCGGTGACCGGGATCCCGGGACCGGGCCCGTCATACGCGCACCACGGGCCGGAGTTCCCCGCCGGCACCGTATACGGCGGCGTCAGGATAGCCAACCCGTTTTCACTTGCCAACCCCGGGCGAAAGCCTTTGAATGGAAAGCGTTCGCCGCCCGGGAACCTGCCGGGCGCGCGACCCCGTGGCAGGGCCCGACCGACCCGTCCGGAAAGAGGCAACGTGCGCCTGAGCAATCGCAAGATCGAGCACCTCGGCAAGCGGATCCTGAAGCTGATGCAGGAGGATCCGCGCATCCACCCCGCGGGCAACACCGACCTGGTGTTGCGCGCGATCGAGGATGCCATGGTCGACAACGTGCGCACCGAGGACGAGATCGACCAGGAGGTCGAGAAGCTCCTGGCCCAGAACGTCAATGAGATCCGCGCCATGGAGATGGACGTGGGCGCCCTGCGCGCCAAGATGAAGCGTGAGCTGGCCCGCAAGCGGAAGTTCGTCCTCTAGCCGACACCCCAAGGGAGCGACCGTGCGCCTTTCCGAGGAACGCATCACCGTCCTGGCGAAGGACATCTGCAATCGCCTCCTGGACGACGAACTGGTCGACATCGAGATGGCCGAGGATGATTTCGCGCGCCTGATCGAGGCCCTGATCACGGCCGACCTGCGCATCGAGGACGAGATCGACGAACAGGCCACCACGTTCCTGCTGAAGAACCGGCCGCAGCTCGAGGAAGGCTCCACGGCCTGGGAGGTCGAGTTCGAGCGCAAGAAGCTCGACCTGTCGATGGCCCGCGGCTATGTGCCCTTCTAGGCGCGGCTGCGCCCTGCCCCCGCGCCCGGCCCGGCCCGGCGCCCCGACGCGGACACGCCCGTGAAGATCCTGGTCCTGACGCCCTACCTTCCCCACCGCCGTGTCGGCCACGGCGGCGGCGTCGCGGTACGTGACCTGCTGTCGTGGCTGGCGCGCCGCCATGAGGTGACGGCGGCATGCCTCGTGCGCCCCGGCGAGGCCGGCCTGGTCGGCGAGGTGGCGGAACTGGGTGTTGCGGTGGAGCCCCTGCCCTTCGCCGACCGGCGCGCCAGCGGCCGCGAGCGAGCAAGCCTCTACTGGCGGCGCACAGGGGCCGCGGCGCGCGCCGCCCGCTCCGGTTTTCCCGTGTATGTCGAGAAGTACTGGTCGGCCGACCTGTCGCGTCGCGTGGCGGACGTCGTCGCGCGCGTGCGGCCCGACGCCGTGCAGGTGGAGTACCTTCAGATGTCGCTCTACTGCCGGGACCTGCGCCTGGGCCGCCAGGGCGCGCTGCCCCGCCTGGTGCTCAACACGCACGAGCTGGGCTCGGTCCCGCGCGAGAGGCGGGCCGGGCTGGCACGCGGCCCCGTGGCCCGGTCGTGGGCAGGCGTCGAGGCCGCGCGGTGGCGGCGCCTGCAGGTGGCGGCCTGCGGCTGGGCCGACCGGACGTTGTGCGTGACGCCCGAGGATCGCGCCCTGCTCGAGGCGATGGGAGGCGTCCGCCTCGCCACCGTCCCGCTCGGCATCGACCTCGAGGCGATCAGGCCCGACTGGTCGCCGCCGGCGGGCCCCCGCCGCTACCTCTTCGTCGGCTCGTTTGCCCATGCCCCCAACCGTTCGGGGATGCGCCTCTTGCTGGACGAGGTGTGGCCGCGCGTTCGCGGGGCGCAACCGGATGCGCGCCTGGAGATCGTCGGTCGCGGCTGGGAGACGATGCTGGCGGAGCGTGGCGGCAGCGCCGCCGCCGACGCGCAGGGCGTGACGGCGACGGGCTACGTTGACGACCTGGCGCCGGTGTTCCGGCGCTGCCACGTCTTTGCCGCCCCCCTGACCGAGGGCGGCGGCATCAAGATCAAGGTGCTCGAGGCGCTGGCGCGCGGCGTGCCCGTCGTGACGACCCACGTGGGCGCCGAGGGCATCGCCCCCGAAGGCGGGAACGCGCTGCTGCTGGCGCCGGCCGACGCCGGCTTCGCCGAGGCCATGCTGCGGCTGGCCACCGATGCCGGGCTGGCCGGCCGGCTGGCCCGCGGCGGGCGTGAGCTGATGGAGGAACGCTTCGGCTGGGAAGCCATCACCGGGCGCCTGTCGCGCATCTACGCAGGTCAGGACTGAGGCCGCGCCGGGCACCTGCCGGACTGCCGCCCGCCTAGACCACGCCCGGGGGCAGTGCGCCGCCCTCACCGCGCGCCAGCGACGCCAGCAGGGTCACCTGCGCCAGGCGCTCGACCGTCTCGAGCAGCGCGAAGGCCGCCGGCAGGTCCTTCCCCACCGCCACCGCGCCATGGCTCCCCAGCAGGATCGCGTCATGTCCCAGGATGTGCGGCAGCACCGACGAGGCCGCCTCCTCGGTTCCGGGCTCGGCCCTCGGGCAGACCGGCACGCGGCCCAGCACCGCCGCCGTCTCCGTCAGCAGCGAACCGTCGAGGTCCCGGCCGATCGCGGCGAATGCCGTGGCCCAGGGCGGGTGCGCGTGGCAGATGGCCTGCACATCGGGCCGGGCCTCGTAGATGCGCCGGTGGAGCGGCCATTCGCTGGTGGGACGCCCCCGCGTGCAGCGCCCCTGCAGGTCGACCTCGAGCAGGTCCTGCACCCGGAGGTCGCCCTTGCCGACGCCCGAGGGCGTGACCAGAAACGCGTGGCCGCCGAGGCGAACCGACAGGTTCCCTTCAGCGGCCACGATCAGGTTCTGCTGTTGCAGCCGGCGGCCGATCTCGACCATCTGCCGGCGCGCCAGGACCGGGTTCGTCATCGACGCCCGGCCCCCTAGGGACGGTAGATGTACATGTGCGACATCACGCCCTCGAAGAACTCGAGCTGGCGGCGCTCGTCGGCGGCCAGGGCGCGCATCTGCACCTCGTCAAGGCCGCGGTTGTTGTCCTCGTTGTCCTGACGGATGCGCTGGTACGCCTCTTCCTCGAGGCGATCGAGCATCTCGGTCGGGAAGCCGAGGGCGCTGGACAGCAGCATCGAGCCGTCGGCGTACACCGTCGGGTCGGCCTCGTCCGCGCGCGTGAAGTAGTAGATCTCCGGGTCGAGGGCGCCGTTGGCCGCCACGCGCCAGATGTTCCGGTCGTGCAGCGTGATCGAGGGCGCCCGCCGCGTCGACACGAAATAGACCTGCGACCCGTCGGCCGAGTAGCACGGCGAGGTGTTCAGGATGCCGACGATGGGATCGCCGGGGGCCATCACCGTGTTGGTCAGGCGCCGCAGGTTGTTGTCCAGCGCCATCGTGTGCGTCGCCAGGCCCGTCGTGTCGAAGTCGACCGTGAAGAGCTCGGTGCCCACGCCGCGACCGCCGGCCACGTCCATGCCGCCGCTGAACACGAGCTTCGCGCCGTCAGGCGACCACGCGGGCGTCTCGAGGCGCGAGTACTCGGCCGTCACCGGGAACGCCACGGCGCCGTAGCCGTTGTTCGTGCCCGCGGTGGCCATGTCCAGCACCCACAGCGACAGGCCGGTGCACGTCTCGAACGAATCGGGGATGGCGCAGCCCGAGCGCGTGAACGCCAGCCAGCGCCCGTCGGGCGAGAGGGCCGGCTCCATGTGCTGCCACAGAAGCGGCGACGGCTGGGCGTCCGTCTGCTCCATGTAGAGCGGCGTCAGGGTCGTCGCCGACGGCGTCGTGATGTCGGCGCGGAACATCCGGAAGCCCACGCGGACGCGGATCGGGAACACCAGCGTGTTGTCGTCGATCCACGACGCGCCGCCCTTGTCGTAGTTCACGATGCCCTGCTGGAAATCCTGGGTGCCCGAGATGGGGATGCTCAGCTCCGAGACCTTGACCAGTTCGGCGCCGAGGTCCGCGATGCTGGACACGGGCTCGACGCCCTCGCCCACCGGGATGATGCCCACCTGGCGGTAGTTGACGAAGTAGTCGTCACCCGAATAGCGGGGATCCGAAGGCAGCGCCCACCAGTCGCATGTGAACGCGATGCGCGTCCCGTCAGGCGACAGCCGCGGATTCAGGTAATGGTATCCGTCACTGGAGGTGTCGGTGGTCACCATGACCAGCGAGCCGCACGAGTGGTTGCCACACACGGGCAGGACCTCGGACGGGTCCTGCTTGCTGGTGCAACCGACCACGATCAGGGTGGCCAGCACGGCAAGGTAAGCCATGGGCAGGCAGCGCGTTCGCAGCCAAGTCATGTTCGCGGAGACCTCCGGCGCGGGGTAAGGCGTGTGGTCGCGCGGGGATGCCCAGGCGCGTCCACACCAAGGACATGGAAAAATAAGGCAAAGCTGCCGGGCAAAGCAACCGGCATCTGTCGAACACCGGCGGCGCCATCCGCTTCGCGGCCCCGGGCCTCCGGAACGGCGGCTCCGGCCTACGGCCCCTTGCGCGTCGAATCGGCCGCTTCCAGGCTGCGCGAAGTCTCCAGGGCGGCCCGTGCCTCGTCATGCCTGCCGAGTGCGGCGAGGACCGCCGCCCGGTTGTGGTGGAACACGGACCGCCCGGGCGCGAGACCGATGGCCCTGTCCACGGCCGTCAGCGCCCCGGGCAGGTTGCCGACGCGCTCCAGGTTGAGCGAAGCCTGCGCCCAGAACAGCGCGTCATCTTCCGGGAAGGCCTGCGGGGCACCTTTCGCGACGGCGACGGCGGCCCCGGCCCAGTCGGCGCGTCCGAGGCGGCCCTCGGCCTGCACGGCCAGACGCCAGTCATCGCGCGTCCGCTCTTTTTCGGGAGAGCCCCCGACCAGCGCCAGGACCGCGCTGTCCCGACGGGCCCCCGCCAGGGCCGCGAGCAGGTGCCGGCGAACCAGCGAGTCAGGCGCAGCCTGCCAAAGCCGGGTCAGAGGGGTGATCGCCTCCTCCGGGCGCCCGGCGGCCAGGAGCGCCGACCCCAGGAGCCGGTCGGCCTGCGGGCAACCGTCGCAGGCAACCCTCGCCGCCTCGAAGGCCAGGCAGGCCCGCCCGAGGTCGCCGAGCTCGGCGCGCAGCCTTCCCGCCTCCAGGAGCGGCGCCGGATCATCGGGAGACAGGCGGGCCGCCTCGTCGAACTCGGCCAGGGCCCGGCCACTGCGCCCCAGTCGTTGCAGCGTCTGCCCCAGCAGGTGGTGCAGGCTGCCCTGGTCCGGGCGCA
>CAINDZ010000131.1 GCA_903847545.1 uncultured bacterium
CAGGGCGGCAGCGGTCCCGGCCAGGAGGGCGAGGTCATCGGCGAGCAGCCGGTGCGCCCCCAGGACGGCGACGGCGGCGGCGCGGGCCCCGGCCAGGGCGAGGGCTCGAACCACGAGATGGAAGCCAACGCCTACGACCTGGGCCGCATCCTGACCGAGCAGTTCAAGCTGCCCAACCTGAAGGACAAGGGCAAGCGGCGCTCGCTGACGAAGTTCAGCTACGACCTGACCGACAGGCACCAGGGGTTCGGGCAGCTGCTGGACAAGAAGGCCACGCTGCGGCGCATCGTCGAGACGAACATCGCGCTGGGCCGCCTGCAGCCGGGCGAGCAGCCCGACACCAGCGGTTTCCTGGTGGCGCCCCGCGACAAGATCTACCGCATCCTGTCGCGCGAGAAGGACTTCGAGTCGCAGGCCATCATCTTCTTCCTGCGCGACTACTCGGGCTCGATGAGCGGCAAGCCCACCGAGGTCGTCGTCAGCCAGCACGTGATGATCTACAGCTGGCTGCTGTACCAGTACGCGGGGCAGGTGACCTCGCGGTTCGTGCTGCACGACACCGAGGCCAAGGAAGTGCCCGACTTCTACAGCTACTACAACAGCCGCGTGGCCGGGGGCACCAAGGTGGCCTCGGGCTTCAAGCTGGTGAACGAGATCGTGGCCCGGGAGAACCTGGCCAGCGACTACAACATCTACGTCTTCCACGGCACCGACGGCGACGACTGGGACAGCGAGGGCAAGGAGTTCATGCCCGAGCTGGAGAAGATGATGGCCTATGCCTCGCGCATCGGCATCACCATCGCCGAGTCGGGCTTCGGGGCGCCGGGCCAGACCGAGGTCGAGAAGTACCTGAAGGCCTCCGGCCTGCTCGAGAGCCGGCGCAAGCAGCTGCGGCTGGACACGATGCCCGAGAGCGCGGAGGAAACCCGCGTCATCGACGGCATCAAGGCCCTGATCAGCGAATAGGCGGCAAGGAAAAGGTGACAAGTTGCAGCTGATCGACCAGCACGCCAAGTTGATCATGGAGGGCTGCAAGGAGCGCGCCCGCGACGCCGGGCTGCGCTTCGACGACGAGTCGCTGGAGTACGTCGTGACCAACCGCGACCTGCTCGAGCTGTCGCCAAAGGTCATGATCCCCACGATGTACGACTACTGGGTGCACGACGTCGAGGTGCTGCAGGGCAAGGGCCGGTACGAGCTGTACCCCCACAACCCGTTCGAGACCGTGATCAACACGCGGCCGGCCATCAGCTTCTACAACGACAACAATCCCGACTGGCTGAACGTGATGATCTTCTACCACGTCCTCGGCCACATCGACTTCTTCCAGAACAACCTGTACTTCAGGCACACCTGGGACGACGACTTCACGGGCCAGGCCCTGGCCGACAAGCGGGTCATCGCGAAGCTGCGCTCGGAGAAGGGCCGCTGGGTGGACTACGTCATCGAGTTCGCCCGCTCGCTGGACAACCTGGTGGACTACCACGGGCTGCTGGCCGAGCACCACCGCCCCCGCGAGGCCGCCTTCACCGCCCGCGTGGACTACTACTTCGACACCTTCCTGCAGGACGAGAAGAAGGTGCGGGTCGGCGACTTCGTGAAGGAGATCGAGCGCTACAACGCCCTGCAGCGCCGCCTGGGCGACGCCGCCGAGGACGAGTTCTTCAAAGGCGTCCAGGCGCGGCACCCCGAGTTCAACGCCATGTTCGAGAAGGCCGGCCGCCCCCGCGAGCGGCGGGCCCGCGACGTCATGCGGTTCCTGGTCGACCACTCCGAGTTCCTGGACCGCGACGAGAACAAGTGGATGAAGACGGTCATCGAGATCGTCCGCAACACGTCGCTGTACTTCCAGCCGCAGATCCGCACCAAGGTCATGAACGAGGGCTGGGCCAGCTACTGGCACGAGACCCTGTTCATGCGCGACGACCGCATCGCCGGCCACGAGGTGGACTTCGCACGCGTCAACGCCGCCGTGACGGCCATGCCGCGGGTGGGCCTGAACCCCTACGCCCTGGGCATGCGCCTGTTCTACTTCATCGAGGAGGCGGCGAACAAGGGCCGCTACAGCCGCTCGTTCCTGTCGCTGCTGGACGCCGACCAGCGCCGGAAGTTCGACGACGGCACCGGCCGCGGCCGCGACTACATCTTCCAGGTGCGCGAGAACCTGAACGACTTCCTGTTCCTGAACACCTTCGTCGAGCAGGACTTCGTCGACCGCAACGACCTGTTCGTGGCCGACCGCGTCCTGGACGAGAAGCGCATGGTCTGGCGCTGGTACGTCAAGAGCCGCAAGTCCGACGACTACAAGGCCATGCTGCTGGACGGCCTCTACCACCCGCCGCACGTCACCGTCGACCTCGAGCGCACGACGCCGGAGGCCCTCTGCCTGGACCACGCCTTCGAGGGCAAGCCGCTGGTGCGCGACTTCGTGCACAACACGCTGCTGGGCCTGGAATTCCTGTGGGGCGGCCGGGTACTGCTGGACACGACCGAGGTCAAGGCCATCAAGAAGCCCGACCAGCCGCAGCAGCCGTCGCTGCCCGGCATGGCGCCCACCGTCGAGGCGCCCGGCGAAGCGGAGATCCAATGGCAACGCGTGCGCTACACGATGAAGGAACGCAAGCTGAGCCGGGGGCTGCTGTGACCAGCGAGTCGATCAGCCGGGCCATGGCCTCGCTGCAGGCCGGCCAGCGCGGGCAGGACCCGGCGCACGCCGTGCCGTTCAGCGAGTTCCTGGAGCTGCTGCGGGCCAACCCCCAGCGCCTGGTCCGCAACGTCCACCAGGTCTTCCACGACATGGTGCAGGCCTACGTGGGCGAGGGCTACGACGAGTACCCCGAGGACCCCGAGTCGATCAACTTCATCTCGTGGGACTTCCGGCGCCTGTTCGTCGAGAACACCGACCAGCCGTTCTTCGCCGACCGCATCTTCGCCAACCGGCTGATGAACATGATCGAGGCCTTCCGCGGCGGGGCCCAGCAGAACAAGGTCTTCATGTTCGACGGCCCCCCGGGCTGCGGCAAGTCGATCTTCCTGAACAACCTGCTGCGCCGCTTCGAGGAGTACGCCGCCAGCGAGGCCGGCCAGCGCTACGAGGTGGTCTGGCGCCTGGACCGCCAGGTGCTGGGCGAGCACGTCGACGCCGACAGCCAGCCGGTGCTGGACCGCCTGTCGGCCCTGCTCGAGCACCTGGGCGACGGCAACGGCGGCGGGCGCGCCGATGAGGCCGACGATGCGCACCGCTTCCAGGCGCGGCAGAGCTTCGTCGAGGTGCCCTGCCCCAGCCACGACAACCCCATCCTGCTGGTGCCCAAGGAGCAGCGCCCCGCGTTCATGGACGCGCTGTTCGAGAACGACGAGTTCAAGTGGAACCTGTCGTACAGCAAGGAATACGACTGGGTCTTCCGCGACACGCCCTGCACCATCTGCAGCTCGCTGTACCAGGCCCTGCTGCACAAGCTGGGCGACCCGGCGCGCGTCTTCGCCATGCTGCACGCCCGCCCCTACCAGATGGACCGGCGCCTGGGCGAGGGCATCAGCGTCTTCAACCCCGGCGACCGCGCCTCGCGCACGCCCGTGGTGACCAACCCGCTGCTGCAGCGGCGCATCAGCGCCCTGCTGCAGGACAGCAACCAGGTGCGCTACCTGTTCTCGCGGTACGCCCGCACCAACAACGGCATCTACGCGCTGATGGACCTGAAGGGCCACAACCGCGACCGCCTGTTCGAGCTGCACAACATCATCAGCGACGGCGTCCACAAGGTGGACGACATCGAGGAGCGCGTGAACTCGCTGTTCCTGGGCGTGATGAACCCCGAGGACAACAAGAACATCCACGGCTTCCAGTCGCTGACCGACCGCATCGAGTTCATCAACATCTCGTACGTGCTGGACTCGGCGACCGAGGTCGAGATCTACAAGAACATCTTCGGCAAGCACATCGAGGAGAGCTTCCTGCCGCGCGTGCTGGAGAACTTCGCGCGCGTCATCATCTCGAGCCGGCTGAACGAGAAGTCGCCGGCCATGCTGGAGTGGATCGGCGACCCGAAGAAGTACCGCCTGTACTGCGACGAGAACCTGCACCTGCTGAAGATGTCGATCTACACGGGCGTCATCCCCTCGTGGCTGGACGACGACGACCGGCACGCCTTCAACGCCAAGCGGCGGCGCAAGATCATCGCCGAGGCCGAGACCGAGGGGCACCGCGGCTTCAGCGGGCGCGACGCCATCGACATCTTCCACGACCTGTACTCGACGCACGCGCGCGAGGACCAGCTGATCACGATGGACACCCTGTGCGCCTGGTTCGTCAAGGCGCGGCCCGAGCTGGCCCGCCAGCTGCCGGACGGGTTCCTGGACTCGCTGCGCCGGATGTACAACTACCAGATCCTTCAGGAAGTGAAGGAGTCGCTGTACTACTACAACGAGGAGCAGATCGCCCGCGACCTGATGAACTACATGTTCGCCCTCAACTACGAGACGGGCACCACCGCCACCTGCTCGTTCACGGGCGAGAAGCTGGAGATCACCGGCGCGTTCCTGACCGGCATCGAGGACCGCCTGCTGGGCGCCGGCGTGCGCGAGGGCCGGCGCAAGGACTTCCGCGACGCCACGCAGCGCGAGTACACCTCGCGGACGCTGACCCAGGAGATCATGGTCGAGGGGCGCGACATCCGCGACACGCAGCTGTTCGCCGACCTGCACAAGCGCTACGTGTTCCACCTGAAGGAGAAGGTGCTCGAGCCCTTCGTGAAGAACGCCAACTTCCGGCGCGCCCTGAAGGACTACGGCGGCGAGGACTTCCGCACCTACGACAAGCGCATCCGCGCGGACGTCACGTTCCTGCTGACGAACCTGGCCGACCGCTTCGGCTACACCGAGGCCGGCGCGCGCGAGATGTGCATGTACGTCCTGGACAACGATATCGCGTCGGAGTTCGCGGACTAGCGCGCCGCCCGGCCGCTAGTAGATGCCCCGCAGGGGGCCCGGCAGGCGCGGCGAGCAGATGTCGGCGTCATCCACCCGCCCGTTGCAGTCGTCATCGATCCCGTTGCCGCAGATCTCGTCCGCGAACGGGTGGATGTCCGGGTTCGTGTCGTCGCAGTCGGCCTGCAGCACGCTGCAGTGGATCGAGGGCGGCCACCCGTAGTAGTCGCCGTCCAGGTCCTGGCA
>CAINDZ010000132.1 GCA_903847545.1 uncultured bacterium
TCCTCGCCGGCCTCGTTGCCCACCAGCACCAGGTCGGCGTCCACGCGCATCGAGAGGAACTTGCGGACGACGTGGCGGTGGCGCGGGTAGTCGCGGGTGTCGAAGACGAAGACCGCCGTGCGCCCGAGCGACAGCTTGGCCAGCGCCTCCGACGGCGAGTCGAACAGGAAGAGCTCCACCCCGGGCATCTGCCAGCCCGCGGCGGCGGCGTACAGCCGATGGCGACGGCTGAGCAGGACCACCATGCGCATGTCGTTCTCCTGACTTCTGCTGACAATGTGGCAGGATAGCGCACCACCGCGCTTCCGGCAAGCCGTTCCAGAACCTGAAGGTGGATTGGAGGTTACAGTGTCAGGAAGGTCGCGGCCCGCTCGATGTCCTCGCGGATCGCAGGCAGCTCGCCATCAACTTCGGCGGCCGTCAGGCCGGCCGACTCGTGCAGGCGGGCCGGATCGGCGGCGGCCGGGTCGAAGCCGAGGTCGCAGCGCGGCGGGTCGACCATGTTCGCCAGGTGGTCGGCCAGCGCCACGAGGGCCGTCACGCGGCCTTCGCGGCTGGTCGCCCGCCCCAGCACCGGCTGGTGGTGCTCGCCGAAGGCGTGGACCAGCAGCGGCGGGAAGCGCCATGACTCGGCGAAGGCCGCCCCCAGTTCCGCGTGGTCGAAGCCGAAGGCGGCGCGCTCGACCTCGACCATGGTCATGCCGCGGTCGTGCCGGTCCCGCACGAGGCGGCCGTATGTCTGGGGCGCGTAGACCTCGAGTACGAACTTGCCGAGGTCGTGCAGGAGGCCGGCCGTGAAGGCCTCCTCCGGGTCGGGATAGCCGGTGAGCCTCGCCAGGTGACGGGCCACGGCGCCGGTGACGACCGAGTGGCGCCACAGCTCGCGGTAGTCCAGCTGCCCGCCGGCGTTCTCGACGGCGCTCATGAGGCTCGAGGCGACCGTGATGCAGATCGCCACCTGGCGCACCGAGCGATACCCGAGCACGGCCACGCAGCGATTGATGTCCGTCAGGTCGGCGTGCGCGCTGTAGTAGGGCGAGTTCGCCAGGCGGAGCACCTTGGCCATCACCGGCGCGTCCATGCGCACGACGCGCGTCAGGTCGGCGGGGCCGCTCGACGGGTCGTCGATGACCTTCAGGATGCGGATGAGCGTCTCGGGGATCGAGGGCAGGTCGTCGACCTCGGCCAGGAACGTCCGCACGTCGACGGGGCGGGCCGTCGTCGCGTAGGTCGTGCTGCCGCCGATCGTGGCCATGGCCCCCTCAGACGTAGATTTCCATCTCGTTCTCCAGCGTGGTCTGGAGCACGGTCGCCGCCTGCTCGAACGCCGAGCGCGGCAGCTGCAGGATGCGGTTGGACGGGCAGTCGAGGATGTCGAGCTCGGGGTCGTCGATGAACCCGATGCCCATCTTCTTGCACAGGTTGTTGCCCAGGTCCAGGTACAGCAACAGCGGGTTGTCCGCCGTCAGCGCCTCGGGCGTGTGGTGGTTGAGGATGGCCTCCTCGAGCGCCGGCGACAGCTTCCACTTGTTCACCAGCAGCGCGCCGACCTGCGTGTGGTCGAAGCCGAGGACCTCGGCCTCGGTCAGGTGGAACGGGCGGTTCTCGTTGTAGACCACCTGCACCACCTGGTCGAACTTCTCGGGCACGCGCAGGTTGAGCACCAGCTTGCCGATGTCGTGCATCAGGCCGGCCAGGAAGGCCTCCTCGGCCAGCTGGGGCATCCGCTCGGCGGCCAGCAGGCGGCAGGCGATGGCGCCGCCGATCGAGTGCTCCCACAGCAGCCGTTCCTTCAGGCCGGTGCGGCTCTTGCGCGTGTTGTAGAGGTTCCGCGCCGCGCTCGTGACCACCAGGCTGCGGATCGAGTTGAAGCCCAGCATGACGATGGCCTCGTTCAGCGTCTTGATGCGACGGCTGCACGAGTACATGGCGCTGTTGGCGATCTTCAGGATGCGGCCGGTCATGGCCTGGTCGTCGGAGATGACCTGTTGCAGCTGCGAGGCGGAGGTGTCGGGATCGGAGGCGAGCTCGATGACCTTGGCGGCGACCTGGGGCATCGCCGGAAGGTCGCGCGTGGTCATGACGATGCCCTGCAGGCGCTCGGCAGTCTCCGGTGCCAGCAGGGCTACGCTTCCCTCGACGTCGACCGTGGTCGTCATCCCGACTCCTGGGGAACGCTGTGTCCGGGCGCGGCGCCGGTCGCATGCGACGACCGGCGGTCACAGGCCGCGGCGCTCCCCCGGCCCCTAGCCGACGCCCCGGCGAACCTTGAGATCGACCCCGCCGGGGGTCCCCTTTAGCCGGGAATCGGTTGCGGCGTCACGGAGTTCGGCCAGGCGGTCGCTGGCGCGGCGCAGGCGGGCCAGGGCCGGCCCCAGGTCGGCGGCCGCCGCCGGGGCGGCGGGCATGGCGGGCATGGCGCTGCGGGCGGCCGGGGCGTAGCCCCCGGGCA
>CAINDZ010000133.1 GCA_903847545.1 uncultured bacterium
GGTTTGTCGTTCGCAAAAAGGCGCACCGGACATGTATCTGGACCTCGACAGGACCCCCGCGGGCCGCTCCGAACTCGACGTCACCGGCACGGTGGCGCTCGGGCTGGGAGAGGGGTACGCGCCCGAAGCGACGATCAGCGGCGAACTTACGCTCCAGAACCTCGAGAGCCGTGTCCTGGCTTCAGGCACGCTCGCGGCGTCAGGGATGGCGGAGTGCGCGCGCTGCCTGTCGGCGTTCGCCCTGTCCTGGGAGGTGCCCGTGGACCTGATGGTCCTCAGGGACACGCACTCCGAGGAGACCGAGGGCGAGACGCTGCTCATCCTGCAGCGCGACGGAGAGGTCGACCTTTCCGAATCGCTGCGCGAGTGCGCGGCCCTGGCCTACCCGCAGACGACCGTCTGCCGGGAGGACTGCCGCGGCCTGTGCGCCTCGTGCGGCGCCGACCTGAACGACGGGCCCTGCGGCTGCGTCGAGGAACCCGTCGATCCGCGCTGGGAAGGGCTGCCCTGAGCCGCCCCCCGCGCCATCGACCTGAACGAAGCACCTGACTGGCGGAGAAACGACCGTAACCGGAGGCGTCCCATGGCTGTCCCAAGGAAAAAGACCACGCCGTCCCGCAAGGGCCTGCGTCGCGCGAACTGGCACCTGACCAAGCCGGATCCGAACAAGTGCCCGCACTGCGGCGCGCCCCGGCTGCCGCACCGTGTGTGCCGCGAGTGCGGCTACTACGGTGACCGCGAAGTCCTGGTCGTCGAGAAGTAGCGTCACGTCGTAGCGTTCAGGGACGCGGCCCGCGACGCGGGCCGCCGACGGAGCGGGACCCGGCGCGTCCGCCGGCCCGACGAGGCACCGGGCCACCGGCCCGCACCGGCAGGGAGGTCGGCGCCATGGACGACACCAGACCCGTCATCGCGGTCGACGCCATGGGCGGCGACCACGGACCGCAGGTTGTGGTGCCCGGCGCGCTGGCCGGCCTGACGGCCGACGCGCCCTACCGCATCGCGCTCTACGGCGACGAGCAGCGCATCCAGGAAGCCCTCGGTGGCCTGGCCGTCGAGGGCCTTCCCGTGTCGGTCGTGCCCTGCACGCAGGACATCGGGATGGGCGAGGAGCCGGCGTCCGCCATCCGTGGCAAGCCCGACAGCCCCATCGTGCGCGCCATGATGGACCAGAAGGCGGGCAAGGTGCAGGCCGTCGTTTCGGCGGGCTCCACCGGCGCGATGGTCGCCGCCAGCCTCATCATCCTCAAGCGCCTGCCCGGCGTCGACCGTCCCGCCATCGCCACGCGCATCCCGACCGTCAAGGGCGAGTTGCTGCTGCTGGACGTGGGCGCCAACACCGAGTGCACCGCCGACCACCTCGTCAGCTTCGCCCACATGGGCTCGCTGTTCGCGCGCGAGATCCTCGGCGTGGCCGAGCCCGCCGTCGCCCAGTTCAACATCGGGGGCGAGGCCAAGAAGGGCACCAAAGTCAACGTCGAGACGCACGAGCGCCTGGCGCAGTCGAGCCTGAAGTTCATCGGCAACATCGAGGGCAACCAGCTGATGCTCGGTCCCTGCGACGTCGTGGTGACCGACGGCTACACCGGCAACATCACGTTGAAGCTGGTCGAGGGCTTCGCGCGCTTCATGGGCGCGCTCAGCCAGCGGCCCGACCTCGACGACCAGGAGCGCGCCGCCTTCCGCCCGGTGCTCGGTTTCCTGCAGAAGAACTTCTCGTACGAGGTCTACGGCGGCGCCATGCTCCTGGGCGTGGCCGGCGTCAGCATCATCGCCCACGGGCGCAGCACGCCGCGCGCCATCACCAGCGCCGTCGGCGAGGCCTGGGCCCAGATCCGCCACGACCTGCCCGGCAAGCTCGCCGCGGCCGGCGCCTGACGTCCCGGCATCTCTTTTCCGGAGGCACCATGCAGAACATCCTGCACCGCGTCCCCATGATCTTTCCCGGCCAGGCCTCGCAGGCCGTCGGGATGGCGCGCGACCTGGCGGCCCTGCCCGGCGCCGCCGGCGATTTCCTGCGCGGCGTCGACGCCACGCTGGGCCTCGGCCTGACGGGCATCATGTTCGACGGCCCCCTCGAGACGCTGACCGAGACGCGCAACGCCCAGCCCGCCATCCTCGCGCACTCGGTGGCGGTCGTGCTCGCGCTGCGCGAGCGCGGCATCGCCCCGTCGCTGGTCGCCGGCCACTCGCTGGGCGAGTACAGCGCCGCCGCCGCCGCGGGCGCCCTGGCGCCGAACGACGCGCTGCGCGCGGTGCGCCGCCGCGGCGAGCTGATGTTCGCCGCCGGCACCGAGGTGCCCGGCGCCATGGCCGCGGTCATGGGCCTGCCGGCCGACAAGGTCGCCGAGGTGTGCCGCGAGGTCAGCGGCGCCCACGGCGTGGTCGTGCTGGCCAACCACAACTCCGACGTGCAGGTCGCCATCTCGGGCGAGGTCGCGGCCGTCGCCGCCGCCGGCCCGGCGCTCACCGCAGCGGGCGCCAAGCGCGTGATTCCCCTGAACGTCAGCGGCGCGTTCCACTCGCCGCTGCTCGAGGGCGCCGCCGCGTCGTTCCGCGACTTCCTGGGCTCGCTGCCCATCGGCGAACCCGAGGTGCCGCTGGTGGCCAACGTCAGCGCCGCGCCCGTCACCACCGCCGCCGGCCTGGCCGAAGGCTTCGGCCGGCAGCTGACGTCGTCGGTGCGCTGGCACGAGACCATGGAGTACATCGCCGCCGGCGCGGGGACGGGCACGCCGCCGCCCTTCGTGCTGGAGGTGGGGCCGGGCAAGGTGCTGACCGGTCTGGCGCGCCGCGCCTACCCGCAGGTGCAGTTCCTCACCGTGGGCACCGTCGAAGAGATCGAGGCCCTGCCCGCCCTGCTGGCGGGCGGCGCCGCCGGCAACTGACCCGACCCGACCAGGAGTACGCCATGGAGCAGGGAGCCGTCATTATCACCGGGGCCAGCCGGGGCATCGGCGAGGCCGTGGCCCGTTCGGTCGCCGCCGCCGGCTGGCCGGTCGCGCTGGTGGCCCGCTCGGCCGACCGCCTCGAGGCGCTGGCCGCCGAGCTGGGTGGCGCCGACCGCTGCCTGGCCTGCCCGGGGGACATCGGCAGCTGGGAAGACGCCCAGCGCATCGCCGCCGAGGTCCAGGCCCGTTTCGGGTCCATCCACGGGCTGGTCAACAACGCCGGGATCACCCGGGACGGCCTGTTCGTGCGCATGTCGCCCGAGCAGTGGCAGGCCCCCCTGGACGTAAACCTGAACGGGACCTTCTACTTTACAAGGGCAGTAGGTCCCATTATGATGCGCCAGCGCCACGGGCGGATCGTCAACATCACGTCCGTCATCGGGTTGACGGGCAATGCCGGGCAGGCCAACTACGCGGCCTCCAAGGCCGGCATCATCGGACTGACCAAGTCGGTGGCCAAGGAACTCGGGAGCCGCGGTGTGACGTGCAACGCGGTCGCGCCGGGTTATGTTGTCACCGACATGACGGCCGACCTGCCCGAGAAGGTCCGGCAGGACATGCTCGAGCGCATCCCGCTCAAGCGGTTCGGCGAGCCGGGGGACATCGCCGGCGTCGTCAGGTTCCTGTTGTCCCCGGAAGCCGCGTACATCACCGCGCAGACGCTGGTGGTGGACGGCGGCATGATCGCCTGAAGTAACGTTAGACCAAGGACCCCAGTCACCCGGGAGGGTACAGCGACATGGCCTCGATCCAGGAACAGGTTTACGAAATCATCCAGCGGAAGCTCTCGGTCAACCCCGAGCAGATCACCCCCGAGGCCTCGTTCACCGAGGACCTGGGCGCCGACTCGCTGGACACCGTCGAGCTCGTGATGGACCTCGAAGAGCAGTTCAACATCACGATCCCCGAAGAGGACCAGGAGAAGCTGCGCACCGTGCAGGACGCCATCGACTACCTCGAGGCCAACCTCGAGTAGCGCCGTGCGGTGAAGGCGGACGGGTGCCCGGAGCGGGGCACCCGGGGGCCTTCAGGCTCGAACAGGCTCACCCCGGCCGGCTCGCGGCCGGGCCGTCGTCAATCCCAGGAGGTTGCGCCTTGGCCGCGCGTTCTGTCGTCGTCACCGGATTGGGCATGGTCACCGCCGTCGGATTGGATCGCGATTCCAGCTGGGAAGCGATGGTCGCCGGCCGCGGCGGCGTCGCCCCCCTGCAGGGGTTCGACAACCTCACCGATTACAAGACCACCTTCGCGGCGCAGGTCAAGGGTCTCGACCCCGAGACCGTGATGGACCCGAAGGAGGCCCGCAAGGCCGACCGCTTCGTGCACCTGGCGATGGCCGCCTCGGCGCAGGCCGTGGAGCAGGCCGGGCTGGCCGAGGCCGGCGCGGGCTGGTCGGTTGCCGAGTCGTACCGTGCCGGCGTCATCATCGGCTCGGGCATCGGCGGCATGGCCACCTTCGAGGAGCAGCACGGCAAGCTCGTGGCCCGCGGGCCGCGCGCCGTCTCGCCGCTGTTCATCCCGATGATGATCGGCGACATGGCCGCCGGCCTGGTGTCCATCCGCTACGGGTTCCGCGGCGCCAACTACTGCACCGTCAGCGCCTGCGCCTCGGGCGGCCACGCCATCGGCGCGGCCTTCGACCAGATCCGGCTCGGCAAGGCCGACGTCATGATCTGCGGCGGCTCCGAGGCCGCGGTGTGCCCGATGGCCCTCAGCGGCTTCGCGAACATGAAGGCGCTGTCGTCGCGCAACGACGAGCCGCACCGCGCCAGCCGCCCGTTCGACCGCGACCGCGACGGCTTCGTGCTGGGCGAGGGCGCGGGCATCCTGGTGCTGGAGTCCGAGGAGCACGCCCTCGCGCGCGGCGCGAAGATCTACGGGCGCATCTGCGGCTACGGCATGACCGGCGACGCCTACCACATGACGCAGCCGGACAACGACGGCACCGGCGCCATCGGCTCGATGACGCAGGCGATTCAGGACGCCGGGATCAACGCCTCGCAGGTCGGCTACATCAACGCGCACGGCACCTCGACGCACTTCAACGACATGGTCGAGACGCGCGCCATCAAGAGCGTGTTCGGCGACCACGCGCAGAAGCTGAAGATCTCGTCGACCAAGTCGATGATCGGGCACCTGCTCGGCGCCGCCGGCGGCGTCGAGGCCGTGGTGACCATCCTGGCGCTGCACGAGGGCATCCTGCCCCCGACGATCAACCTGGAGAACCCCGACCCGGAGTGCGACCTCGACTACTGCGCGCAGGTCGCCGTCAAGCAGGACGTCGAGTACGCGCTGTCGAACTCGTTCGGTTTCGGCGGCCACAACGTGACCCTCTGCATCGGCGCGCGGAGGTAGCGGAGGACGGGAACGTCGTCGATCATGGGCTGGCACGCACTCATCAACCGGCTGTTGGGCCGTCAGGCCCGACCTGCGTTCGTCCCGGTCGTGGACGACGATGACCCGGCTGTCGACGAGGCGAGCCTCAGCGCCCTCGAGAAGAAGGTCGGCCACACATTCACCGACCGCACGCTCCTGGCCAACGCCCTCCTGCACAGGTCCCATGTCCACGTCACAGGCCAGGAGCGGGGCAGCTCGAACGAGCGGCTCGAGTTCCTCGGTGACGCGGTGCTGGGCCTCGTCGTCAACGAGCACCTCTACCGCCACTTCGCCGACTGCTCCGAGGGCGACCTCACCAAGATGAAGTCGCTGCTCGTCTGCGGCGCCTGCCTGTCGGAAGTGGCCAGCGAACACGACCTGGGCGTGCACATCCGCATGAGCCGCAGCGAGGCCGCGACCGGCGGCCGCGAGCGCACCTCCATCCTGGCCGACACCACCGAGGCGATCATCGGCGCCGTCTACCTCGACGGCGGGCTCGAGGCGGCCCGCGGGACCATCCAGCGCATCCTCCTGGACGGCGCGGACCGCGTCCTGGCCAACCGCTCCGAGCGCAACTACAAGAGCCGCCTCCAGGAGCTGATCCAGGCCGAGCACAAGACCCCGCCGCGCTACCGCGTGGTGGCGGTCGACGGCCCGGACCACGACCGTGTGTTCCGCGTGGCCGTCTCGTTCGACGGCCAGGTGCTGGGCACGGGGGAGGGCCGCAACAAGAAGGCGGCCGAGCAGCGGGCCGCCGCCGCCGCCCTCGAGGCCCTGGAACGCGGTCAGGCTTCGCCGGGTTCTGCCGATTCCTGACCTGTCGCCCCGCGGCCCCGGCCGCCCCCCGTGACGTGAAGGAGCCCGCGTGCGTCCGATCCTCCCGGCAATCCTGTGCTGCCTGCTGCTGCCCGCGCTGGTCCTCGGGGCGGTCAAGCCCGACGACCCGGCCACCGGCGCCTCCGACCTGGGCAAGGGGGACGAGGACGTCCCGTACGGGGTGGCCGCCAGCTGGCTGCTGGGCCACCGGCTGCTGGTCGACGGCCGGCCGGCCGACGCCCTGCCGCTGCTGCACCAGGCCTACCGCGCCCAGCCCGAGGCGACGCCGATCGCGCTGGATTACCAGTCCGCGCTCGTGTCCGAGGGCTACATGCGCGATGCCCTCGCGGTGATGGACAAGCTGGTCGCGGCACATCCCGACTCGGCGTCGTTCCGCCTGCGCCGGGCGGCGCTGCTGGCGCGCAACGGGAACGACGAGGGCGCCCTGGCCGACGTCCGTGTCCTGCGCGCGCAGGGCGAGGATTCGGTGCCGCTGCTGCTGACCGAATCGGGCCTGCTTGACCGCGCCGGCAAGGTCGACGCCGCCCTGGACCTGCTGCGGGGCGGCCTGGCGCGCCACCCGGCGGCAGCCGGCGACATCTACCTGGAGATGGCGGGGATCCTGCAGCGCGCCGGGCGCAACGACGAGCTGGCCGACCTTCTGGGCGCGGCCGTGCGCGCGGAGCCCGAACGGCCGGCGCTGTGGCTGCTGAACCTGCAGGTACTGGTCGATGCCGGCCGCGACGCCGATGCCGTGGCGCTGGCCCGCGAGGCGGACCGGCGCTTCGGCTCCGGTGCGCCCGGGGCGGCGGCCGATGACGCGGAAGGCGCCGAGCAGGTGGAGGACGCGCGCGTCAACGCGGGCCTGCCCGCCGACTCGTTCCTGGTCGAGCTGGCCGACCACTACGCGCGTCGCCAGAAGGTGGACCAGGCGATCGGGCTGCTGCAGCCCCTGGCCGACCGCAAGGAGCTGGGCCTGAACGCGTCGCTGTGGCTGGGCCGCATGCTGCTGGGCACCGGCCGCACCGACGCCGGCGCGAAGATGGTCGACGGCATCACGCGCCGCTGGCCGCAGGCCGCGCGCGGCTGGTTCCTCAAGGGCAAGGTTGCCGAGGCGGCCAGCGACTGGGGGCAGGCCCTGGGCCTGTACCGCAAGGCCGTCGAGCTCGAGCCCGAGGACGGCGAGCTGCGCCTGTCCTGCATCCGCGCGCTCCTCGTGGCGCGCGACAAGGCCGCGACCGGCGCTGAGGCCGCTGGCGCGCTCGCGGCGCGGCGCAAGGAGCTGGGGGACCAGTGCACCGCCGCGGCGGCGATGATCACCGACCAGGACACCGGCGGGCACATGATCCTCGGCTACGGCTTCCGGGCCAGCGGCGACCTGATGCGGGCCGCCGAACACTTCGCCACCGCTGCGACCGACGACGACCTGCGCCGCAACGCGCTCATCCAAAAGAGCCTCTGCCATGACGACCTCGGCGAGGACGCCGAGGCGCGCGCCGACCTCGAGCAGCTGGCGCGCGAGTTCCCCGACAACGCCGAGGTGGCCAACACCCTCGGCTACTGGCTGGCCGAGAAGGCCATCGAGTTGCCGCGCGCCGAGAAGCTGATCCGGCTGGCCCTGGCCAAGGAGGCCGGCAACGGCGCCTACCTCGATTCCCTCGGCTGGGTGCTGTACCGGCAGGGGCGTTTCGAGGCGGCCCTCGACTACCTCATCCAGGCCGTCAACGTGCTGCCCGAGGATCCCGTCATCCTCGAGCACCTGGGCATGGTCCTCAAGGCCACCGGCCAGAAGGACCAGGCGCTGGACGTGTTCCGCCGCGCGCTGACGCTCGGCGGCGACCAGAAGCGCGTCGGCGCGCTGGTGCGGCAGCTCGAGGCCGGCGACGCGCCCGCCAAGGGCAAGCGTTGACCGGGCGCCCGTTGCCCGGCGTTGCCGCCACCGTCCTGGCGGCGCTGCTGGCGGCGGGCGGCGCCTTCGCCGACGGCCCCGAGGCGGGCCAGGCGGCCGCAGCCGCTCCCGAGTCCCTGACGGTCGTGCTGGCGACCTGGCGGGCCGAGGCCTTCGGGCGCCTGGCCACCGGGACCGTGGGCTGGGTCGCGGCCTGCGACGGCACGTTGCGGCTGGATGTCTTGGCCGACGCGGAACCGGACATGGCCGACGCGGAACCAGACATGGCCGATGCGGAACCGGACCGGGCCGCAGCGGACGACCGCTGGGAGCGCCTGTTGGCGCGGGACGGGCACGGCTGGACGCTGGTGGCCCCGCCGGTGGCCGAGGGGCTTTACGGCGCCTGGGACCGCGAATGGCGCACCCCGCCCGCGGGGCTGGCGGCGCTGGCGCGGGGCGTCGTGCGCCGGGCCGGCGCCGGGGCCGGCGGCGAGGA
>CAINDZ010000134.1 GCA_903847545.1 uncultured bacterium
AAGAAGTGCGCCGAGGGCGAGGGCAAGGCCTGCGCGATGAAGTGCAAAGGCGGCGACGCGGCTGCGTGCGCGAAGAAGTGTGCCGAGGGCGAGGGCAAGGCCTGCGCGATGAAGTGCAAGGGCGAGGGCCAGGCGTGCGGCGGCCACAAGGCTGCCATGGCGCACTGCGGCCACGGCAACGGCGATGCGTGTGTCGGCATGTGCATGGTCGGCGAAGGCCCGGCCTGCCCGAAGCACCGCGACGGCGCCTGCCACGCCAAGAAGGCCTGCGAGGGCGAGAAGGCCTCGTGCAAGGCCGAGGCCGGCTGCAAGGCCAAGGCCGAGGGCGCCTGCAAGGCCGAGGCCGGCTGCAAGGCCAAGGCTGAGGGCGCCTGCAAGGCTCCCGAGACCAAGTAGCCTCGACCACCGCTGAGCCAAGCAAAGCGCCCGCGGCGATCATGCCGCGGGCGCTTCTTCATTCACGACCAGGGGCGGTGGCGACTTGCGCCGGTGCAAGTTCCCTGGGGCGCAGGACCGGCCGGCGCGATGCCTGTCCGGGGCGCCCCGGCCTCGCCTAGCCCTTCGCCTGGCCCAGCATCGCCTCGAGTTCCTTCATCCGCAGGTGCCAGTCCTCGGCGAAGGTGATCACGCCGCGCGCGATCGACTCGGGGTCGATGCCGGCGTTCTCGCAGACGTCCTCGGTCGAGCCGCCGGGGCGCCACTCGTCGTCCCAGTCGCTGCTCATCGCATAGCGTTCGGCCAGCGGGTTGAATGTCCAGTCGTACATCGTGCGCCGCGCGCGGTTGGTGACGTACGTGCTGTTGAGGCGGTCGCCCGGCGACAGCACCTCCTGCTGGTACTCCTCGGTCTGCAGCGCGAAGAGCTGCGGGCTGGGCACCGCGACGATCTTCACGTTCACGCCGGCCTCGTCGATGGCGGGCAGCGCGTCGATCAGGTTCGCCGTGCTCATCGTGCCCTGCACCATGACTACGCCCTGGTGCGGCAGGCCCGGCTTCCAGTCGCGCAGGATGTAGGCGCCGCGGGCGGCCTCGAAGTGCGAGCCCAGGCCCAGCTTCGCGCGGTCGGGGATGGTGACGGCAGGTCGCGTCAGGTGCAGCGCCACGATCGGCTTGCCCACGGCCAGGGCGGCCGCCAGCATCACCGGCACCTCGTTGTACTCCCACGGGTGGATGTCGATGACCTGGCCGTCCGGGAACAGTTGCGTGGCCGCGGGGCTGAAGATGCCGAAGTGCGTGCGGCTGTCCTCGGCCGTCTCGGGGCCGCTGTGGCCCGCCACCCAGATGACGGTGCCCAGCTTCAACTCGCAGTCCTGCGCCAGCTGGCTGTACAGGCGCATGGCGCCGTACTTCAGGTAGCTGAAGGCGGCGTAGGTGCTGCAGGCCGTGTAGAAGCCGTTGAACGCGTTCTCGGGATCGCTGGACAGGTTCACCGAGGCGGCGCCGACCATGATGCCGGCGTTGGCGAACTCGGTGATGCCCTGCGGCATGATCACGCCCTGCGGGTTCTTCTCGCGGTCGTACCAGCCGGTGTTGGGCATGCCCTCGAAGGCGTCGCCGAAGCCTGAGATGCTGGTCGAGCCCGCCAGGTCGGCCGAGCAGACCAGGAACAGCGGGCGGCCGTGCTTCTCGAGGCAGTAGCTGTTGACCCAGCTGCCCCAGGCCGCGAAGCCGGCGCGGTTGGGCTGCTGCGCGCCGGCCGGCGCCCACATCTTCTGCGGGTAGTTCGCGGCGTCCAGCAGCGCCGGGTCGGCCAGCGGGTTCTTCGCCTCGGGCAGGCGGAAGCCGGGCAGGTCGGCCGGGACGCTGTCGCCCAGCTCGACCAGGCGGTCGGCCAGCCAGCGCACCAGGTCCTCGTCGCGGCGCAGCACGTCCAGCGCGGCGTTGAGGTTGGCGGCGAACTGCTCGCGGCGCGCCTCGGCGTCCTTCGGCGCGGGCTCGCCCGTGCCGTGCCACTGCGTGCCGTACTTGTCGCTGAAGTCCTGGCGGCAGAGCCAGAACTTCTCGTCGTTCAGCTTGTGCGGCGAGCCGTGCGCGGCCGAGTCGTACTTGTGGTAGCCGCGGCCCTTGCGCGTGCGGCCGAACATCATGCGCGGGCGCTGGGGCGTGCCCGGGCCGTGCACCATGTCCAGCAGGCCGCGCGTGACCTGCGCCCAGTCGCTGCCGTCGGTCGCCTCGTGCACGTCCCAGCCGTAGGGCGCGAACCAGTCGCGCGGCGTGCCGTGCACGATCGAGCTGTACGGGTTCGGGTCGATGCCGAAGTCGTTCCAGTCGAGGATCACGCACAGGTTGTCCAGGCCCAGGCCGTAAGCCGAGTTCTTCGTCTCGTGCCAGCAGCCGGCCGTGTGGCCGCCCTCGCCCTCGATGCCGAACACGCGCACGCCGCCCGCGCCGGCGCACTTGAGCGCCAGCGCCTCGCCCACCGCCGCCGGCGCGCCGTGGCCGCTGGGCCCGGTGTTGAACTTCACGAACAGGTTCTTGCCCGCCATCTCGGCGTGGCCGGGCAGGCCGCCGACGTCGCGGAAGTCGAGCAGGTCCTCCCAGGTCAGCATGCGCTCGGCGCCGCCCTTGACCAGGTACTTCGCGTCGCCCGTCTTCGCGTACATCAGGCGCAGCGCCTCGTTGAACACCGCCAGCGTGCCGTAGACCAGGGGCACGGTGTGCCCGGCGACCAGCACGAAGCGATCGCTGAAGCGCTTGCCCGGGTCGCGGACATCCCAGCGCATGGCGCCCGACAGGCACAGGCTGAGGAAGTAGTGGGCCTTGGAGCGGCTGCCGCCGGGGTGGCCGCTCTGCCGGTAGTTGAGCATCAGGTCGATCTGCTGGTCGACGATGTCCTTGATGATCTCCCAGCGGGCGAAGTTCGGCTGCTGGGCCTCGAACAGGC
>CAINDZ010000135.1 GCA_903847545.1 uncultured bacterium
AGCGACGACCCGGCCCCGCGCGCCAAGGCGATCGTCGACGCCGTCACGTTCCACGACGACCCGAAGAAGCTGCTCGAGGTCTCGATGAACCTGGGCGAGCCGATGCGCGGCCGCGCCGTGAACGAGATGGCCGAGGGCGAGAAGATGGCGGGCCGCGGCTGGTGATGGCAGGCGGCGCGCTCGACAGGCCCGTCGGCCTGCTGGCCTTGCAGGGCGACTTCGCAAAGCACGAGGCGGCGTTCCGCGCGCTCGGCGTCGCCACGCGCGGCGTCAGGCGCCCGGCCGAGCTCGAGGGCCTGCGCGCGCTGGTCATTCCCGGCGGCGAATCCACGACGATGACGCGGCTGATCGACCGGGTCGGCCTGCGCGGCCCGTTGCGCGACTTCGCGGCCGGCCACCCGGTGCTGGGCACCTGCGCCGGCCTGATCATGCTGGCGGGCGACCTGGCCGACGAGGTGGCGTCGCACGGCGTCCAGCCGCTGGGACTGCTCGACTGCACGGTCCGGCGCAACGGCTACGGCACCCAGGTCGACTCCTTCGACGCGCCGGTGGCGATCGACGGCCTGGCCGGCGTCGCGGGCGACTATCCGGCGGTCTTCATCCGGGCCCCGCGCATCGTCCGCACCGGGCCGGGCGTCGAGGTCGTCGGGCGGCACGGCGGCGAGCCCGTCGCGATCCGGCAGGGGCACCTGCTGGGCCTGACGTTCCACCCCGAGCTGACGGACGACCTGCGCCTGCACCGGGCGTTCCTGGAACTGGCCTGAGGCACAGGCGGCATTCCCCGCGCCCGCGGCGGGTCGTATATTGACCGGTGATGTTCAAGGCGGCGGAGTCCTTCACCCAGAGCGAGGCCGGGCCATGCGCGCGTTCGACGGCATCTCCATCCCGGGCAGGCGGGTCCTGACGATCACGGCGGCGCTCCTGGCGGCCGCATGGCTGGCCGGTTGCGGCGGCGCGGGCAGCGGCGGCGGCGGCACCGACCCGGATCCGTGCTCGATCACCAACGTGAACACCGGGACCCAGGACTCGTGGCTGGTGGGCATCGACCCGCCGGCCAACCTGCGCTGGAGCCACACCGGCGCCGCCACCGCGGTCAAGATCGAGCTCCTGAAGGCCGGCGCCGTCGTCGCCACCGTGGCGGCCTCGACGCCCAACGACGGCTTCTTCCCCTGGACGCCCTCGACGGGCGGCCAGCCGAACGGCACCGACTTCGGCTTGCGCGTGACCGCGCTGGGCGAGACCGGCTGCGCGGGCGAACGCAACGGCCTGACGCTCGTGGACGTGACCGGCTGCAGCCTGACGTCGACCACCGTGGTCGTCGACTCGCTCGTGGCCGGGCAGGCCAAGGAACTGACCTGGACCGGCGCGCACACCAGCGGCACCGTCGACATCGAGCTGTGGCAGGACGACCTGGGCGGCGAGCCGCAGTTGGTGGGCATCATCGCGGCCGGCACGCCCGCCGACGGCTCCTTCACGTGGGATCCCGTCGACAGCTTCCATTTCGGCACCAACGACTGGTTCAAGCTGCGCATCGTCGACCCGCTGGTGCCCGGCTGCGAGACCCTGGGCGAGCCGTTCCGCCTGGTCGACCGCGACATCTGCTCCTGCGCCATCATCGGCTTCCCGGCCGGCTCCGCGTTCAACCTCGGGCAGGACGTGCCGCTGACGGTCAGCCAGGTCAACGGCCACGGGCTCGTGAACCTGAAGCTGATGGCGGGCGCCGAGCCCGTGCCGGGCGGGACGATCGCGGTCAACATCCCGGTGGACGCGGCGTGGCACTGGACCGTGAGCGACTACGGCTACACGGGCGCCGACCGCACCAAGTTCCACGTCAAGGCCATCGACGCCACCGACGGCTACTGCGTGGGCCTGAGCGACGTGTTCTCGATCCGCTGATGGAGGCTTTCCGCCGGCGCC
This sequence comes from uncultured bacterium, assembly GCA_903847545.1. GTDB lineage: Bacteria > Krumholzibacteriota > Krumholzibacteriia > LZORAL124-64-63 > LZORAL124-64-63 > CAINDZ01. The sequence continues at coordinate 1,918 of CAINDZ010000135.1, forward strand.
TGTTCGGCGCGCGACCCGCTGCCGGCGGGGGGGCGGCCCTGGCCGCCGTTGGCCTCGCCGTGCTGATGGCCGCCGCCCCGGCGCGCGCCGGCGCGGGGTGGAACGAGTTCGGCCTGCAGCCGAAGGAGGCCGTCGCGGCCCCGGACACGATCCTCGAGCCGTTCTTCGCCTTCGTCATCGGGATGGCCGAGGCCGACTCGGTGGGCGTCTGGCGCGGCGCGGACCTGACGGCCTTCGCGGACTTCCGCGGTCGCCCCTCGCGACTGCCCGTGGCGCGCCTGGCGACCCTCGAGCGCCGGCGTCCGGCCGACGGAACCGCGGGGCGCTATCCCGGCGTCGCGGTGCGGGCCGAATGGGTCATCACCTTCGACGGTCCCCTGGATTTTCCCCTGCCGTACAGCATCGTCGGCTACCACCCGGGCAGCCTGCGCGTCTCGGCGACCCTGCGGCTGGCCGA
>CAINDZ010000136.1 GCA_903847545.1 uncultured bacterium
CCGCATTCGCACGCGTGGTGTTGCCGCAGTTGCGGCGGTTCGCGCCCGACCTGCTGCTGGTCTCGGCGGGATGGGACGCCCACTGGCGCGATCCCCTGGCGCAGTTGCAGTACTCGCTGGCCGGCTACGCGTGGGCGTGCCGGCAACTGGTGCAGGCGGCCGATGAGCTGTGCGGCGGGCGCATCGCGGTGATGCTCGAGGGCGGCTACGACACCGAGGTGCTGGCGGTCGGCGTGGCGAACCTGGCGCGCGCGCTGGCGGACCGGGACGGGCAGGAGGACCCGCTCGGCGACGGCGGCGTCGGCGAGGCGGACGCGGGGCCGCTGCTCGATCGCGTGGTCGCCACGTGGGACGCCGGCGCCTGAACCGGCGCGAACAGCCGCGGCAAGGGCGATTGACCTCGACGGTCCGTTCCCGGACACTTGCAGGCGAACCCGGCATCTGGAGGACCATGCCCCGCAACACCGAGATCAAGGCCCGCCTCGGCGGCGCCGGCCCGTCGCTGGCCGAGGTGGCCGACCGCGCCGCCGCGCTTGCCACGCAGCCGGCGTGCGACATCGCTCAGGACGACACCTTCTTCCGCTGCGACAACGGCCGCCTGAAACTGCGCACGTTCGCCGACGGCTCGGGCGAGCTGATCCACTACCGGCGCGACGACACGCCGGGGCCGAAGGAGTCGTCGTACGTGCTGGCGCCCGTGGCCGACGCCGCCGCGTTGCGTGAGGCGCTTTCGCGCGCGTGGGGACAGGTCGGTCGCGTGCGCAAGCGCCGCACGCTGGTGATGTGCGGGCGCACGCGCATCCACCTGGACCGCGTCGAGGACCTGGGTGACTTTCTGGAGCTTGAGGTCGTGTTGCGCGACGACGAGTCCGTCGAGGCGGGCCGGCGCGAGGCGCACGACCTGCTGCGGAAGCTGGGTGTGGGGGAAGGATCGCTGGTCAGCGGCGCCTACCTGGACCTGCTGCGCGCGCAGGGCTGACGTCGCGCGACAAGGGCCCGGCGGATGTCGACCGCCGGGCCCTCCGTGTCCTCACCACGATGGAACCGTCACGGATGATAGATCGTCTGTGCCAGTCCCGTCGGTCCGGTCGAGCCGCTGCTGCCGCCGGTCCCATGCAGGCCGCCAGCGCCTCCGCTGCCGGCCATTCCGACGAGCATCGTCGGCGTGCCCTGGAGAACGGGGGCCGACGTGCCCCACGCATAAATGCAGATCGAGGCGCCGCCGGGGCCGCCCTGGCCGCCGCCGCCACTGCCGCCGGTGCCCCCGGCGCCACCGGAGCCGCCGTTGCCGGCATCGCCGCCGCGCAGGCCGCCGGGGCCACCGTTGCCGCCGCTGCCGCCGGCGCCGCCGTTGCCGCCGGCACCTCCTGCGGCTCCCGCCAGCGAGACGAAGCTGCAGCTGCCGTCGAGCACGGGAGAAGTGTCGACGAGCAGCATGGCCAGCGAGGCGCCGCCGCCCTGGCCACCGCTGCCACCGGTGCCGCCGCCGCCGCCACCACCGCCGCCGCCGCCGCCACCGCCGCGGTCGCCCGTGCAGAAGAGGGTGTTGTCGTACCCGCCGCCGCCGCCGCCACCGCCGCCGCCACCCCGGCCCGCGACGCGTCAGCCGCCCCCCCGAGCTCCGCACGAGGGCAGGGCCGCGGCGGCAGCCCCTTCGGCGGCGACGGTGGCGGCGGCGGCCACCACGGAGGCGGCGGGGGCGTGGGCGGCGGCGGAAAAGCCTGTCTCACCCGGGCCTC